>SMVT01000066.1 GCA_004357365.1 Nitrospina sp. | reverse complement strand
GGCAGTTATCGAGATAGGTGCCGAGCGGACGCTTGATGGCCCCTGCCGCGGAACGGATTTTCTGCCAGGTGTTATTTTCCGCAGCCGGCGGCGGTGGCGGGTCCGCGGGCTCGACCGGGTCCTGACGCCTGGACGCGGGCTGTGCCGGCGCGGCTTCCGCCTTACGCGCGGCGGACGCTGCGCCCCGCACCGGGGACGGCTCTTCCATCCGGTTGATCTGGTCGATCAAACGGTCGATTTCCTGGAGCGGCCTCACCTCCGTCAACCGCAGTACCGCCATCTCGAACAGCATCTGCGGCCGGGATGAACGTTTCATTTCCATTTCCGCCTTCGACAACACCTGGAACATCTGGTGCAGTTCATCCGCCTCGAATGACGCCACCTGCTTCTTAAGCGTGTCGAGATGAACGGTCTGCCCGGACAATAACGATTCGGCGTTCGCCGCCACTTTCACCAGCATCAGGTTGCGCAGGTATTCGATGAGGTCGCGGCAGAAGTAGCCGAGGTCCTTGCCGTGTTCGATGACTTCTTTCACCTGCTCGAGTAACTCCGCCGCGTCTTTTTGAATCACGCAGTCGACAAACGTCGCCAGCGCATCCTGGCCGACCACGCCCAGGACCGACTCCACCGCGCCGGGCTCGATCTCTGTGCCACAGAACGCGATGACCTGGTCCAGCAGGCTTTGCGCGTCGCGCATACTGCCGGCGCCGTTTTTGGCGATTTCCTCCAGGCTGTGCGGATCGATGCGGATGCCGTCATGTTCGCAGATGGCTTTCAGCTGGCCGATGATCTGTTGCTGGGTCAGCGGTTTGAATTCGAAGCATTGGCACCGCGAGAGAATGGTTTCCGGAATTTTGATCAGTTCGGTGGTTGCGAAAATAAACACCACTTGCGGCGGCGGCTCTTCCAGCGTTTTGAGCAGGGCGTTGAACGCTTCTTTGGTCAACATGTGCACTTCGTCGATGATGTAAATCTTGAAGCGGCAGGCGGACGTGCTGTATTGCACGTTTTCGATCAGGTCGCGCACTTCGTTGATACCGCGGTTGGAGGCGCCGTCGATCTCCAGCACGTCGACACTGTAGCCGTCTCTAATCTCCCGGCAAAAATTGCACTGATCGCACGGCTCGGGCGTCGGTCCCTGTTCGCAGTTGAGCGCCTTGGCCAGCAGGCGGGCGGTGGTGGTTTTACCGACGCCGCGGGTGCCGGAAAACAGGTAGGCGTGCGCCACGCGGTCCATCTCGATGGCGTTGTGGAGGGTGCGGACGATATGCTCCTGTCCGATCAGCTCCGAGAACTTCTGCGGCCGCCATTTGCGGGCCGATACCTGAAACTCCATAATTTTCAATTGGTTGGCGAGGAATAAAAGCAAAGGCAGAATTGCTGGGTATCTCACAGCACCCAGGGGAACTTGCTACCGCTGCTTCCTTCCGGATCTGACGGGGTTCGCAAGGCCTCGTTGCGTGAGGCCCAACAAGACTGCCATTACGTATTCTGAAGACGATTGTATATCAGATATTGGCCTGACACAAACCTAAGGTGCTTCCAATTTGGAGGGGTCCATGGAGGACTTTTCTTCACCTAACCGGGCCAAATCCTCGCTCCGGAAGCCTATGCGTTTCGGCACTTTATGGCCCTTGCGCCGGACCATGATGGTGAGCATGACGTTGGTCTGGGTGACGTGCTGCATCAGCTTGATCGGCTGGCCCCTGGTCGAGGTTCCGTAAAAAATGATCATATCGTTGCCGTGGTAGCCGATGCCGCCGATATAAAACGGTTTGGCCCCGAACGAGACCATGGACGCGCCCACTTCCTGATCCTTATTGAGCCCGCGCTCGAAGTCCGCGATGTGCGCCATCAGCTTTTTGAACATGCACTCGGCCGCCGACGGAACTCCCGGAATCGGGATGTCGCACGCCACGGTCAAATTGGGAATGGGAACAGGGGATTGATTTTCTTCCATCTTTGCACCTTACCAGGCAAGGTCCGGGCGGCGAATCGCCGCAGACCAGCGTGGCGCTGGACCCAATTTCTGAATTGCGCCCGAGAATTCTCACTTGCCGTCAACGGTCAGCAAGTCTCCCCTCCTCGTAGAGGAGCGGAGAGGGTGGGATTCGAACCCACGGTAGGGTATAAGCCTACACACGCTTTCCAAGCGTGCGCCTTCAACCGCTCGGCCACCTCTCCGTTTAAATTTTTGGAATAGAGAGAAATAGAAAAAAGGAAAAGTTATCAACCCCTCCTGACCTCCCCTTTCAAAGGGGAGGAATATCTTAAATCGCGCCAAACGATTCTCTTTTGCCGTCAATCTTTAGCCCGTCCTCTCCCTCGGTAGAGGGCCGGGTAAGGCCCGGAGCAAATTAAAATTCCTAAATTGCGCTCCACGGTCGTCGCCAGCCGTTAACGATCAGCCAGTCTCCGCTCCTCGTAGAGGAGAGGAGAGGGTGGGATTCGAACCCACGGTACCCGTAGGGTACAGCTGATTTCGAGTCAACCGCCTTCGACCTCTCGGCCACCTCTCCGTCGAATATGGCGCGCCCAAGAGGATTCGAACCTCCGACCTACGGTTCCGCAAACCGCCACTCTATCCAGCTGAGCTATGGGCGCATTAAATTTTTAAGTATCTATTATTCGATCCCTGTCACCCTGAGCCTGTCGAAAGGTGGCATCCCAACCACTAACTTGGTCGGCGTGGGAATAAAATCCATTAACTGCAGACTGTAGCGTTCGTGTTCGAACGCGTAAAGTCCAGGATACTTGGCAAACGTCCAGCCGTTGTAAATCTCCTTGCCGTTTTCGGTGATCACCAGATGGATCGCCGGGTTGTCCAGTGTGTTGTTCATCGAGGTGTAGCGGGTCTGGTCCAGCACAAAATTCGGAAAAAACTCACCGGCACTGACGGTGATGCCGCTGTCGCCGAGTGGAAACGACGATCCCAAGTCGACCGTCTGCATGTGGTTGCGTTCTTCATCCGATTTGTCGCGGACCAGTATTTTAACCGCTTTCCATTTGCCTGCAACACTTTTCGGAACGAATATTTCGCGCTGGACGTTTTTCTGGTCCTCGGTGATGGGCGGATGACCGTCGATATCGCGCCCCAATCCCTCGGCCAACTGCTGATCGGTCAACGGCGGCGCGGCTTTCGTCGCAGAGCCCTCCGTGAGTTTCCGGCCGGTGATGCCGGTTTGGGAGACGTCCACCGCGCCCTCGATCTTGCGGTCCGGCGCCTCGCCGCACCCGGCGATGACCATCAACCCTATAAAAATAAAAAAGATTATATTTTTCATAAATAACGCTCCTCTCCTGGTAAGGAGTGGCGGCTAGCGTGACGCTGAACCCAATTCTTGAACTGCGCCCAACGATTCTCTTTCGCCGTCAACGGTCAGCCAGTCCCCCCTCCTGGTAAGGAGTGGCGGAGAGGGTGGGATTCGAACCCACGGTAGGGGATTAGCCTACACACACTTAGCAGGCGTGCGCCTTAAGCCAACTCGGCCACCTCTCCGTTTTGATTGTGGGACACCAAGGATAAGGAACTGTTATCAACCCCACCTTGCCTCCCCTTTTATAAGGGGAGGGATACTTTTTTCGCCCAAGAATCTCAATTGCCGTCAACGGTCAGCAAATTTGGGTCCAGCGTCACGCTGGCGGAGGGAGTAGGATTCGAACCCACGGTACTTTCGTACAACGGTTTTCAAGACCGCCGCCTTAAACCACTCGGCCATCCCTCCATATTCCGGCGTATCCAGCGGAGAACCTCCGCAGGCCAGCGTGCCGCTGGGCGGAGAACCGCCGCGGGTAACTTAAAACCCTTGAATCGCGCCCCATGAGTCTCTCTGACCGTCAAAGGGAAATGTACCGTGTTCCCGGCCAAAGTTCAAGGGCGGGCTGGGGCCAGCGTTGCGTTGAACCTATTTAAACTGCGCCCAACGATATACGCTTGCCGATAACGGTCAGCCAGTCCCCCCTCCGGGCAGGAGCGTCAGAGGGCCGGGCCTTAGGAACCGATGACTTCCAGCCCGTCCATATAACGGCGCAGGGGTTCGGGGACACGAAGGGTGCCGTCGGCCTGCTGATAATTTTCGAGCACGGCGACAAACAGGCGGCCCGCCGCCAGACCCGAACCGTTGAGCGTGTGCACCAGCTCCGGTTTACCGCCTTCTTTGCTTTTGTACCGGATCTTGGCTCTGCGCGCCTGGTAGTCGGTGAAGTTGCTGCACGAGGATATTTCCCGATAGGTGTTCTGGCCGGGAAGCCAGACTTCGAGATCGTACGTCTGGGCGGCGGAAAATCCGAGGTCGCCAGCGCACAGGTTGACCACCCGGTAATGCAGGTTGAGTTTCTGCAAGATCGACTCGGCATGCGTCACCAGTGTTGCCAGTGCGTCGTAAGAACGGTCCGGGTGAACGAACTGCACCAGCTCGACCTTATCGAACTGGTGTTGCCGGATGATGCCCTGGGTGTCTTTGCCGTAAGACCCCGCCTCGCGCCGGAAACACAGCGTGTAAGCGGCGTATTTCACCGGCAGCGATTCCTCTGGCAGAATTTCGTCGCGGTGGTAATTGGTGACCGGCACTTCCGCCGTGGGGATGAGGAACAACTCGTCGTCGCGCAGTTTGAACAGGTCTTCTTCAAACTTGGGGAGCTGGCCGGTGCCCCGCAGGCTGTCTGCGTTGACCAGCACCGGCGGATAGAGTTCCTCGTAGCCGTTTTCGCGCGTCTGGGTATCGAGCATGAACTGGATGAGGGCGCGGAGCAGGGCGGCACCCTGTCCTCTGAACACCGCGAACCGCGCGCCGGCAATTTTGGCGGCGCGTTTCAGATCGAGCAGTCCCAAAGCCTCGCCTAATTTCAGATGATTCTTCGGCTTGAAGTCGAATTGCGGCTTCTCGCCCCATTGCCGAATCTCCACGTTATGGGACTCGTCAGAGCCTTGGGGCGCGCTTTCGCTGGGCAGGTTGGGAATATTGAGGAGGGTGGTGCGGACCTGCTCTTCGAGATCGGCGGATTTGTCGTCCCACTCTCTGATCTCGTCGTTGAGCTGTTTGACCTCTGCCATGAGGGCGTCGGCGTTCTGCCCCTGTTTTTTGAGTTTGCCGACTTCCGCCGACAGGGTTTTCTTTTGTTTCTTAAGGGTCTGGGATTTGCTGAGGGCGTCCCGGCGTTGGGCGTCGAGGGTGATCAACCGGTCCAGGTCCGCCGAGGTTCCGGGACCGCGACGGTTCAGCTGAATTTTAACATATGCTGTATTTTCCCTGATCGATTTGATATCCAGCATTAATTTTTGGTTTGTCTCCGGTAACGTTTGGGGATTTTACGTTTGCTTTTGCCGCCCTTTTTGATGCGGCCTTCGATGCCTTCCAGTTTCATTTTCAGCAATGCGGGATATTTGTATTCGCCTTCCAGGCCTTTGAACCGGTTATAGGCCAGCTTCAGTTTGCCCTCCTCCTCCAGGCAGGAGGCCATGACAAACTCCATCTCTCCACGGAAAGAACTTTGCGGGTAGACCACCCGGAACTGGGAATACGTTTCCCGGGCATCGCCACAGCGGTCCAGGTTGTGCGTGATTTCCGCAATGCGCAAATACGCTTCCTCGGACCATGGGTTACTGGGGTAGCTTTCCACCAGGATGCCGAACTCCACGAGCGCCTGTTCGTAGTTGTGCTTTTTGAAATAGATGGCGGCGATGCGGAACTGCTGTTCGGGGTGTTCTTCCGGTTTTTTGTATTCGTGGATCAGCTTCTGGTATTCGATGATGGCCTGGTTGAGGTCGCGAAAGTTGAGCTCCACGATTTCCGCGATATATTTTTGCGCGCCGTAAGCGAATGGGCCGCGCGGACGGATGGTGACCACTTCCTGAAAATAATTGATCGCCTTGCCCGTCTCCCCCAATCCGAAATAATAAATCTCGCCCAGCCGGTACAGGGATTCCTCGGCCTGGGGTCCGGAGGGGGCGATCTCCAGCACCGCGTTGAACAGCTCGATGGCGCTGTGATTGCGGCCCTGCACCCATTCTTCGCTGGCTTTCAGCAACAGTTGGTCGGCGCGCGAATCGCTGCAACCCCACAGGAGCAGAAGATACACCGCGATATATAAAACGACTGGGTTTCGGAGTTTTAAGAACACGTGTGTTTCCTTCTCTCGGTACCAAGGAAGCCCCTGGATAGTGCCGGGCCTTAAACAGTCCTTCCCTTACTACGGGGAGGATACAGGTGGGGTGGGTTTTGACGGGATCATTCTACAAATTTTTCCACTCCGACCACACGGGTATCGTCCGCCATGCGCGCCAGGCGAACGCCCTGGGTGTTGCGGCCGATGATGGAAATCTCGTTAGCTGCCATGCGAATGATATTGCCGGTGGAGGTGACGATCAACAATTCGTCGGTGTCGGTTACCCGTTCGATGCCGATCACCTTTCCGATCTTGTCGTTGCACCGGATGGTGATGACGCCCAGACCGCCGCGGCCCTGCATCGGATATTCCTCCAGCTGGGTGCGTTTGCCGTATCCCTTGCTGGTCACCGTGAGGATGGTGTTGCCGGATTCCACGATTTCGGCGCCGACCACCTTGTCGTTGTCCTTGAACCGGATGCCCTGAACTCCACGGCCTGTTCGGCCGATCGGACGGACGTCGGTTTCCTTGAACCGGATCGACATGCCCATCTGCGTGGCCAGCAGGACGTCCTGCTGGCCGTCGCTGATATTGGCGGAAATCACCTGATCGTCTTCATCGAGGGTCAACCCGATGATCCCTCCCTGCCGCGCCTTGCTGTAAGCCATCAGAGAGGTTTTCTTGACGACGCCTTTTTCGGTAGCGCAGATCACATACTTGTCGTTCTCGAAGGTTTTGACGGAAAGAATGCTGGCTATTTTCTCATTGGGTTTCAACGCCAGCAGGTTGGCGATGGATTTGCCCTTGGCGGTGCGTCCCGCTTCCGGAATATTGTACACCTTCAGCCAGTGCACCTTACCGATGCTGGTGAAGACGAGCAGGGTATCCAGGTTGGAGGCGACGAACAACTGGTGCACCACGTCCTCCTCCACCACCGCCATACCCTTGATGCCTTTACCGCCGCGTCTCTGGGCACGATAGTTGCCGGTGCTCTGGCGTTTGATGTACCCGCCGCGCGAGTAGGTGACCACCATGTCCTCATCGGCGATCATGTCTTCAATATCGATTTCCGCTTCCTCGGTTTCAATGATCTCGGTTTTGCGGTCGTCGCCGTATTTGTCGCGAACGCGCTTCAACTCGTCGCGGATGATCTGCATCTTGACGTCTTCATGAGTTAGAATGTTTGCCAGCTCTGCGATATCCTTGCGCACCGACGCCAATTCGTCGATGATTTTCTGGCGTTCGAGACCGGTCAGCCGTTGCAGGCGCATGTCGAGAATGGCTTTCGCCTGCACCTCGGACAACTCAAACTGGTTCATTAAACCATCACGCGCCTCCGCCGGGTCTTTGGCGTTGCGGATCAGTTGCACCACCTCGTCCAGATGGTCAAGGGCGATGGTGAGCCCTTCCAGCAGGTGTGCTTTATCCCGCGCCTTTTGCAGATCGAATTCGGTGCGCCGCGTGACGATTTCCCGGCGGAACAGCACGAACTGATGCAGGATCTCTTTCAGGTTGAGGACTTTAGGCTGGCGCCCCACCAAGGCCAGCATGATGATGCCGAAGGTCTCCTGCATCTGGGTGTTTTTGTAAAGGGTGTTCAGGATCACCTGCGAGTTGGCGCCCCTCTTGAGCTCCATCACCACGCGAATGCCGTCGCGGTCGGATTCGTCCCGCAGGTCGCTGATGCCTTCCAGTCTTTTATCGCGGACCAGTTGCGCGATTTTCTCCACCAGCCGCGCTTTATTGACCTGAAACGGCAGTTCCCGCACGATGATGTATTCCCGATCGCCTTTCGGGCTGGATTCGATCTCCACCCGGGCGCGCACCTTGATCTGGCCGCGGCCGCGATGGTAGGCCGCGCGCAGGCCGTTGGTGCCGTAGACCAGGCCGCGTGTCGGAAAGTCCGGACCGGGAACAATTTTAATGAGATCGTCGATCACGCAGTTGGGGTGATCGATCAAATGGAGGGCGGCGTCGATGATTTCCCGCAGGTTGTGCGGGGGGATGTTGGTTGCCATGCCGACGGCGATCCCGGAGGAACCGTTGACCAGCAGTTGTGGAAACGTCGCGGGCAACACCGTCGGCTCTTCGCGCGACTCGTCGTAATTGGGCGTAAACGCTACGGTATTCTTCTCCAGGTCTTCGAGCAACTCCTGGGTGATGGACTGCATGCGGATTTCAGTGTATCGCATGGCCGCAGCGGAATCGCCGTCGACCGAACCGAAATTGCCCTGGCCGTCGATCAGGGGATACCGCAGAGAGAAATCCTGCGCCATGCGCACCAAGGCATCGTACACGGCGGTATCGCCGTGCGGGTGAAATTTACCCAGCACTTCCCCGACGATGGCGGCGGATTTTTTGCGCGGCCGATTGAAGGTGTTGTTCTGCTCGTGCATGGCGTACAAAATCCGGCGATGCACCGGTTTGAGCCCGTCGCGCACGTCGGGCAGAGCGCGCCCTATGATGACGCTCATCGCGTAATCGAGATACGAAGTCCGCATCTCGTCTTCGATATTGATCAGCTCGATGATTTCGCTCATAGTGATTGGTGTCGGGCGGGGCGAAAGAAATTAAATATCCAGGTTTTTCACGTCCAGGGCGTGCTTCTGGATGAAAGCGCGCCGGGGCTCCACGGCATCCCCCATCAGCGTGGAAAACAAATCTTCCAGTTCGACAAAGTCGTCCGCGCGGACCTGGAGCAGAACGCGGGTTTCGGGATCCATCGTGGTTTCCCATAGCTGGTTCGGGTTCATCTCGCCCAGCCCTTTATACCGCTGGATCGCCAAGCCGGATTTGCCCGCTTCCATGATCGCAGCCAGCAGGGCTTCCTTGGAATCGATCTGAATCGAATCGTCTTTATGAACCAGGGTGAACGGCGGTTTGTCCAAGGTGGCCAGCGGCTGGTACAACTCGAACAGATTCTGAATCAGCGGCGATCCGATGAACTTGGAGTTGATTTTGACCTGAAAGTCCCGGCCCTGCCGATGCCCCGCCAAGGTGAATTCGTACAGTTCTTTTTCGGGATCATAATCGATGACCAGCTCGACATCCTTGATGAGCGGATCGATCTCGATTTTATCCTGACCGTGATCGGTTTCGGCAACATAGACGTTTTCTTCCCAAGGCTTCATGTCGACGCCGAACGCTTTAAACGCTTTCGTCTCCTCAGCACTTAGCTTCTGCCCGTTTTTCAGGACCAGCGGAATATTTTTCAGGTTGTCCCGGATGCCGAATTTGTCTTTCTCGGTCTTGGCGATGAGATGGTTCATCAGGCCGGAAATCAGGGCCAGCGTCTGATCGAGGGTTTTGAAACTGTCCTGTTCGAGCTCCAGGTTGACCAGAGCGTTTAATAATTCCGTCGGGATATTGTTTTTCGCCACGGTGTTGCAATAGTCCCGAAACCGAATCAGGTGGTTGATAAAGTCTACCAGCTTTTTGCCGGATATCGCCGGGCCCTTATTCTCGATCAAAACTTCCTGCTTGTCGGTGCCCTGTTCCACGAGTACCTGCGATAGCCCCTTTTCATCCTTTACATATCTTTCCGATTTACCCTTTTTCACTTTGAACAACGGCGGTTGGGCAATGTAGAGATAGCCCCGCTCAATCACCGGCAGCATCTGCCGGAAGAAGAAGGTCAACAGCAGAGTGCGGATATGAGAGCCATCGACATCGGCATCGGTCATGATAATGATTTTGTGGTAACGGATTTTCTCGATATTGAAATCGGTTTTCCCGATGCCGGTACCCAGGGCGGTGATCAGGGCACGAATCTCGTCACTGCTGATCATTTTGTCGTAGCGCGCTTTTTCAACGTTCAGGATTTTCCCTTTGAGCGGCAGGATGGCCTGGTTCTTCCGGTTGCGACCCTGTTTGGCGGAGCCGCCGGCAGAATCTCCCTCGACAATATACAATTCAGAGAGGGCGGGATCTTTCTCGGAGCAATCGGCCAGCTTGCCCGGCAGGGAGCTGATTTCCAGCGCACTCTTGCGGCGCACCAGGTCCTTGGCCTTCTTGGCCGCTTCCCGCGCCTGTGCCGCGCTGATGGCTTTGCCAACGATGCCCTTAGCGAGAGCTGGCTCCTCCTCGAAGACCCGGCCCAGTTTTTCGTTGACGATCTGCTCGACCATGCCTTTAACTTCGCTGTTGCCAAGCCTGCCTTTGGTCTGGCCTTCGAATTGCGGCTCAGGAATCTTGATACTCAACACCGCCACCAGTCCCTCTCGTACGTCGTCGCCGGAAAGGGAAACCCCTGTATTTTTCAAATAGCCGTTCTGCACGGCATAGCTGTTGATGGTACGGGTCAACGCTGAGCGATAGCCGCTGAGATGGGTGCCGCCGTCTTTGGTGTTCACGTTGTTGACAAAGGTAAAAATTTCATCGGTATAGGTGTCGTTGTACTGCATCGACAACTCTAGGGTAAAATCTCCTCTTTCGCGGGTGATGTAAATCGGGTTGGGATGAATAACCTTTTTGTTTTTATTAATATGCTCCACAAAGGACACAATGCCGCCTTCATACAGAAAATCATGGCTGCGACCGTCACGCTCGTCGTGGATGTGGATTTTAAGACCCTTATTGAGAAAGGACAACTCCCGCAAACGGTTGGAGAGAACATCAAAGCTGAAGTTGATCTCTGAAAAAATATCACCGTCGGGTTTGAACACAATCCGCGTACCGGTAGTGTTGGTTTTACCCACCACTTCCAGCGGGAACAAGGATTTGCCCCGCTCATATTTCTGCCGGTACACTTGGTTGTCGCGTTTGATTTCCAAATCCAGGGTCTCCGACAAGGCATTGACCACCGAAACGCCGACACCATGGAGCCCCGCCGAAACCTTGTAAGTGTCCTGGTCGAATTTACCGCCGGCATGAAGGACGGTCAACACCACCTCGGCGGCAGAAATCTTTTTTTCCTTATGAATGTCCACCGGGATCCCCCGGCCGTTGTCGGATACCGTCACACTATCGTCGATATGCAGAACAACCTCGATCTCGGTGCAAAATCCGCCGATCGCTTCGTCCACGCTGTTGTCGACCAATTCGTAAACTAGGTGATGGAGTCCGTCCTGATTGGTGCCGCCGATGTACATGGCAGGACGCTTCCGGACCGCTTCCAGACCTTCCAGAATTTTGATTTTGGAGGAGTCGTAAACTTTTTTTTGAGCGCTTTCCATCTAATCCAATAAATTAAAAATTAAGAGTTAAAATCTTGTAGAAGTAGTAGGGACTGTGTAAATGTGGGAAAGCCA
Source organism: Nitrospina sp. (assembly GCA_004357365.1). GTDB lineage: Bacteria > Nitrospinota > Nitrospinia > Nitrospinales > Nitrospinaceae > SZUA-226. Next base: position 6,873 of record SMVT01000066.1, on the reverse strand, counting down.
TCTAAATCATTAAAAATAAAGATAAAACTGACCGAGTAACCTATGCGTTTTATGGCTTTCACCGTGGATAGGTGGGGATAGTTTCTAACGCGGTTTATTATACCTTAATTTGGATGTTTTTATCATAGTTATTGCACAGGTTTTTTACAGCTTATCCATTTTCAATCAGTTTTATTATCTCTTGAGCCCGGTTCCCTATTTCTTTGTTTTCCTTGATTAAACCGGCTACCTTACGGTAAGAGAAAATGACCGTGGTGTGGTCTTTGCCGCCGAACTGGCGACCGATTTCGGGGAGCGATGCCTGGGTGTATTCGCGACAAATATACATGGCAATTTGACGCGGCACGGAGATGTCCCGGGAACGCTTTTTTGATTTCAAATCCGCAACCCTCAGTTGGTGATATTGGGCCACGACTTTCTGAATATTGGGGATGGTGAAATGGCGGTTTTTGTCGATAGTGAAATCTTTAAGCACCTCCTGCGCCAGCTCAAGGTTGATCTCCTTGCGGGTGAACGACGCATAGGCGATGAGCCGCAATAACAGGCCTTCCAGTTCCCGGATGTTGGATTTGATGTTGTTAGCCAGAAACATGGCGACATCTTGGGGGAGACCTTTCTGGTGAATTTCAGCCTTTTGGTACAGGATGGCTATTTTGGTTTCCAGATCCGGCGGCATGAGGTCGGTGATCAACCCGCTTTCAAACCGCGACCGGAGCCGCTCCTCGATATTTTGCAGGTCCTTGGGATAGCGGTCACTGGAAATGATGATCTGCTTGTGATAATCGTACAGGGAATTGAAAGTGTAAAAGAATTCCTCCTGGGTGCGCTCTTTCCCGGCGATGAATTGAATATCGTCCACCAGAAGAACATCCAGGGGCCGATAGCGTTCGCGAAAATTCTGCATACGGTCTTTTTTGATGGATTCGATCAAATCCACCGTGAAACTTTCCGCGGAAATGTATCGTACCCGGGCCTCTGGATTGTTTTTGACAATGGCATTGCCGATGGCGTGGAGCAGATGGGTTTTGCCCAGTCCGACCGCCCCGTATAAAAATAATGGGTTGTAATTGTGTGCCGGGTTGCCTGCTACGGCTTGGCAGGCGGCATGCGCGAACTGGTTGTTGGGGCCCACCACGAAATTTTCGAAAACATATTTTGGATTCAAAAACCCTTGGTGAAACAGCGGCGTGGGTGGCAACGGGCTCCGGGTTTGTTGCGGCTCCTGAATGTCCGCGGAGGCCTCTGAACCTGCGCCTTCCGGGTTGACCCTGAAACGGATCTCCAGTTTTTCGTCAGACACTTTTTCCAGAGCGTTCTGAATCAGATCTAGATAATTTGCAACCAAACATTTTTCGTAGAAACGATTGGGAACCGCGATGGTCAACGCCTCTTTATCTTTGGAACAGGGGTACGTCGGGGTAAACCAGGTATTGAAAATTTCCGGAAGGACTCTTTTCTCTATCTCATCGAGACAATTCTTCCAAAGAACCTCCATAAGCGTCCTCCCGCAACGAATCTGGCGTGAAATTTAAAAATATATCAGGTGGGAAGACCGCAATATAGTCAACCGCCGAATTGAAATCAACCCTAAAAGAAAACAAAAATGTAACCGGTGTTCTAAGTAAAGCAATAACATGATTTTCGCGTTCCAAACTTTTTTTAAAAATTTCCCCCGCCCCTTTCCATTTTTCAACCGTTGTCCTTACCTCATTTTTTGTATTGGCAATACTTTTAAAACCAAACGGTTATGAGACGCACACCTTGTTTGGTTTGATAACTTACAGAAACCCGTAAACGCGGGCGGTGCATTCAGGTGGGAATGTGCCTCAAGGGTTTGAACGAAACTCTTCGATTTTAAAAGCACAAAAATTTATCAATGATTGCGGTGGCAACCGCCAACGTTCCCACCCGCCTTCGTGCGCAGAAGGCGCGATCCCCTTCCTCCCGGGACGGACCGTTCGAACCGGTCCGTCCCCACCCGCCTTTTTGGTTATAGGAAAAACTTTCTTCGGAGATGACTATGTATTGGCTGAAAGGAAAAAAGACTTACCTCATTGCGGGGTTGATGGTTCTGGTGTCCATGCTTCACTTGGTCTTCGGCGACATGAGCCTCGCGGAATTCGTCACCAGCGAGCATGTGAATACTCTTTTTGAGGGTATCGGCCTGGGAACTCTGCGGGCCGGTATCTCTAAAAAACCGATCCGTTAGCCGGTGCAATGCAAACCTTCAACGGAGAGGAGTCGGCATGACATCTCAATGGACCCGCCTGGCTTTCACGATAGGGATCGCGGCCCTCGGTATGTGGATTCCCGTGTCCTCCGTGGCCGGGTTTGGAGTGGTTCTACAGCCCCCGATGCGCGCCGCCTGTAGCCTCAGCCTGAACGACACCACCCCCATTATCGAGGAAGTCGGGGTCGCCGACAGGACCGGGACCGCTTCCATCGTTTCGGCGTCGAGCATTTCCGCTGACGGCATGTGGTTTCGGATCAATGGCTTCACCGGGGCCACGGCCGGCAACCCGGCCATCTCGAAGGAAGACGCAATATTAACCTGTGACGCGGAGCTCTGACCATGAAACGATTTTTATTCACGCTGGTTTTTTGTTTGTGGACGGCCACCGCCTCGGCGTCGCACCTGATTGCGTCGGCCAAGTTTGTCGATGGAGGATCAATCCAGGTGGTGATGAACGACGGCCAGATATTGATCGTGCCGGACGACTTGGCCAACCGCCACCGCAGGGCGTTGCAGAAATGGGTGAACAGCGGGAATACCATTGCTCCTGCCGATCCCGCTCCCGAGCCGACCCGCCAGGAAAAAATCCGGAGGGATCCGTCTTATCCGTCGGCAGATGAATTCATGGAAGCGCAGATCCACTGCCGTTACGATTCGGATTGCTCTGCACTCGATGCCCTTTACTCCCGAATCAAACGGCTGGAGAGTCAATATCCCTAAACCATCGCCCTTTCGCGCACCCCGGGTTATCGGGATTGGGCGGTATCAATGATTTTCTGGATGGTCTGGTGGATGGATTTGATATCGATCGGTTTGGTGATGAAACCGTCCATACCGACGACCAGACAGGAGGTTCTTTCCGTTTCTTCGTCGTGGGCGGTCATCGCAATAATGGGCGTGTAGGGCGGAGTGTCAATGGCGGCGGCCTTTTCCTTCGCCCGGATTTGCCGGGCGGCTTCGATGCCGCTCATCACCGGCATTTCCAGGTCCATGAGAATAACGTCGAACACGTTCTCCAGAAAACGGTCCACCGCCTCCTGGCCGTTTTCGGCGGTGACGACTTCATGGCCTCTTTTAGTCAACAGGCGGACAGCCAAATCCAGATTGGCAGGATTGTCATCCGCCAGGAGAATTTTGTAGGTTACGGTGGGCATTATAAATCCTTCCATGCGCCAATAATTTTGCCGACGATGGGTTGCGGGTTTTCGTTCAAATAAATGATTTGTACTTCGGCATTCGGGTTAAGGGGTCGCAGGATGAGCAGATCGTTTTTCCGCTCCAGGAATTTCGCGGTGAGACCCCCCTCATGATATATGGCAAATATCTTGTTTTTGACAATTTTTTTGTCGTCCCGGTCGATAACCACAATGTCGCCGGGGTGGAGCATGGGCTCCATGGAATGCCCGTCTACCCGGCTGGCCACCAGGTTGGACCGTTTGCCGGCGGCCCGAATGTGCAGGAGGACAAAATCTTCAATACTTTCCTGGGGAATAATTGGTTGGCCGGCGGCGATGGCCGCTTCCGTCAGCGGCACGGAGACAAAATCCTCCCCGGAAATTTGAGGGGTTTTCTGGGTGCTGGTGGTCTGGAAAATCTTGAGCTGGGGGCTGTGGACCAGCAAAGGCCCGGCATCGGTGAGCAACTCGCACGGGTGAACCTGCAGAATTTGGCTGAATTTCTGGATCAGGTCGGTGGAAAACCGAAATTTTCCCTGTTCGTACATTTTCAGAACCTGGGGTGCCAGAGACAATTTCACGCTCAATTCTTCCTGGGACCAGCCCCGTGAAATTCGGGAAACCTTTATTTTCCTGGCAATGATCTGATTCAAAGTGGAGGAAGATTCGGTCCCGGAGATCAACCATTGGAGATCCATATGAAAATATTCGGCGATTTTGGAAAGCGATTCGGAATCGGGCAACCCGTTGCGCTGAATACATTTTTTTGTGTTTTCATAACTCAATCCCACCTTCTGGCAAAACTCCGCCAGGGACTGACCGGCCTGCAGTGCCAGTACTCGATTTAAAATTTCATTGATTTTAGACTTTGGCATACCAAATAAATGTTGACAAATAGGGACAAATAGGGACAAATATCCCATATTATAACACTAGTGGGGAAATAAGTCCCCTGTTTTTAAGACACTGTTTTTAAAAGAGTTTTCAGCTTACAAGAAAAACGCCGAGTTCTTGCCCTTGGGTTTATCTTTCAAGCATCGCATAAAGAATTCCGTATGCCAATAGGTTTATAGTCGTTTGATCAAAAAAATGCAAGTGGTGGGTGGGCTGGGAGTCGTTTGTCCATAAACGGCAAATGGGATCGGCTGGTGATGTTGAGTGTATAAATTGTATGGGAGATTTTGATGAAAAAATTGCGATTGGTGAGGACCCCTGTCAAAAAAACCGGCCCGGGTCTGGTTCAATGCCCGGTGGTAATGTTTTCTCTGGCTAACGGCGAGGTGACCAAACGCGGGTGCGGCCGGAAGGGCATGTCGGAATTTGATGGGGGTTTGCGATGTTTGTATTGCGGGAATTATATATACAAGAAATCGCCTAGTCTGGAATCGATGTGGTTCCATTTCCGCTGGGCGCGGGAGTTTTGGAGGATTCACAACGAACAGGGCCTGGATTTTGTAAATGGGATCCCGGTCACCGGCCGGGCCGAAACCCTGCCTGCCTCCTGTCTGCCGGACTTGGCCGAGTCCCAGCCGCCCCGGTGGGTTGCTTACTTTCTGAAGTACAACGACCGGGAATTCCGGGAGTACCTCTTCAATTCTAAAACCGGTTGAGACGGATGATGCCTTCCCTTAACAATCAGGAAGCGGCCTGCGACGTTCAATCTCTGTCCCCGAAAACCTGTATAGGAGAGGTGACCGAGGTGGAGCTGGTGCCGGTGGATTCTCCGGACGGGAATTTATTTCCTCCCCGGTTGCGCCTATGTCAGTACCACCATCAACTAGAGTTGATGGTCTGGGGGATCCGCACGTTTTTTGAACGGTATCCCCTGTCCGCTGCAGGCATCCGGGAGATGGCCCATCCGGATAAAGAGCAGTCGGGCCATGCGGCGGACTGGCAGGCGGCCTTGGCGCCTATACCGGACGATTCGCGTTTGTATTTCTGTCTGCCGGACGATCTGGAATTCTGGTTGAACCGTTTGACGGCGGACCCGGCGGACCGCGGGTATCACCTCCGGCCCGAGTACGATCACCTGAAAGATATTTCGATCGATCTGGGCCAGATCCGTCTGACGGACAAACAGCTGATGGCGGTATGCATGGTGTTTTACGGCGGCGTCAAAAAGAAACGCGCCGCCCAGGCCATGAACATCACCAGCCAGGCGTTGTCCGACCATATCAAGGCCGCCCTCAAAAAAATCGAGGACAACATCGCCCGCCATTAACCATGGTGAATTAACCGGGGAAAGGCCAGGGGGGAGGGGTGTCGAGGTGGACGATCCCGTTTTTTCCGAGGCGTTGCCATACCGGGTGGTCGGGGGCGCTGTCCCGGCTGCGTATGAATAGTTTGGAGATGGGGTCCTGATAAATCTTCACCCAGCCCGGCATGCTTTCCATCAGCTTGTGCGGCGCCTCGAATTTTTTGGTCAGCACCAGGAAGGTGGGGAAATCATTAAGCAACGCCAGTCCCTCCGGCTTGCCGTAGGCGAAGGCCCGGTTCATCTCGATGATGGTTTCCGGATACACGGTACGGAACCGGCCGTCGATCGATACCCGGGAGCCGGGCGACTTCCAGATCATGTATTCCCCCCAGTCGAACGGCACCACCAGGTTGCCCTCGATGTGATTGGCCGTCATGAACTGCGCGGCGTAGGCCGGATACACGTGCGGGTCCACGCGGATTTTAAAATCATCGTCGGCGTGCAGGTTTATTTGCAACCCGAATAGAAAGGCAGTGAAGAGGCCCAGGGCGCCCTGCACGGCCCAGTGAAAATGCGGGCTCAGCCGGTCGTAATAGGTTTTGAGGTCCCATTGGAGCCAGCGCCCGTACTGCAACAGCAGGTAAGGCGCCAGCAGAATCGCCGCCAGCACCGTGTGGCGTTGATGCCGGATGCCGTAAACGATCGCCAGCACAATGATCAGAATTTCCCAGACGCGTTTTTTGTTCGGCAGAAAAAAGCTTCCCGCAAACAGCAATACCAGAATCTTGAACTGCCAGTGGCTGGCATCGAACCATCCCACCGGTGCCCATTCGCTGATGGTCCGCGGCGTTCCGAGCGAGTGGATGAAAAACAGCCAAAGGTGATATCCGTAAGGATTGATCAGCACCGCTCCGCAGGACAGCAGAAAATATTTCAGGAGCAAGCCCCCCTTGGCTTCACCGGTCTTACGGCATCGAATGAATTCCACCACGGTGACCGCGCCGAATATACCCAGCCCGGCCACTACGCCGCCGTGGCTGTTGACCCACACCAGCATGAGGAGCGGCGTCCATTTGAGGATGCGGTGATTGCCATCGAAGAATTTCTGGAAAATATAAACCAGCAGGGTCAGGCCCAGAAAGGTAGCCAGATGTGGACGCGTCATGAATCCCGGTGCCATCACTGGAATGATGAGCGCGAACAGAATCAGGTAAACGGTATGATTGCCGGCTCGCGCAAAATATATCGAAGAGAGCAGGTGGACGATG
>SMVT01000065.1 GCA_004357365.1 Nitrospina sp. | reverse complement strand
CAACAGGGCATTTACGGACAACGGCAGGAAGACGTGCAGATGATCCGCACCAAACTGCCCTTCGGCCGCATCACTTCGGACCAGCTCAACTGTCTGGCGGATTTCGGGGCGAACTATTCCAGCGGCATCCTGCACGTCACCACCCGGCAGGACATCCAATTCCATTACGTCAAAATCGCCGACGTACCGCAGGGTCTGCAGGATCTGGCGGAACACGGCATCACCACCCGGGAAGCCTGCGGCAACACCGTGCGCAACGTCACCGCTTGTCACAAATCCGGGACCTGCAAAGATGAAAAATTTGACGTCACCCCCTACGCCCTTGCGGTCTCCCAGTATCTCCTGCGGCATCCGTTGACGCAGAACCTGGCCCGCAAATTCAAAATCAGCCTCGGCGGGTGCCAAGGCTGTGGTCTGGGACCCATCCACGACATCGGCATGAACGCCGAGATCAACGACGGCGTACGTGGATTCAAGGTCCTCGTGGGCGGCGGACTGGGATCGTCCCCCCATATCGCCCAACTGTTGTCGGAGTTTGTCCCGGCGGACGATATTCTGCGCACCTGCGAAGCTATCTTGCGGGTGTTCGACCAGCATGGCGACAAACGCAACCGCAACAAAGCCCGTTTTAAATTTGTGGTGGCCAAATACGGCATCGAAAAATTGCGCGCGCTCGTGCAGAAAGAATTTGAAAAGTTGGAAGGCACCCAATACCCCGCGATCGAAATTCCCGAAGAAACCATTCCCAATATTCCGGAGTTTTCTTCCAACGGGGATATGGAATCGGACCCGGACTTCGTTCAGTGGAAGGCGCGCAACACTTACGAGCAGAGACAGGCCGGGTTTTACAACGTGCACATCAAACTGCAATTGGGCGATCTGACCCATGATCAGGCCCGGGCCCTCAGCAAAATCGCCGCCGATTATGCCGGCGGCATTCTGGTCAACACCGTGTTTCAGAACCTCATGATCCCCTGGGTGAAACCGGAAGCGTTCGCACTGGTCTACAATGCTCTCAAACCCATCGGTCTGCACAAGGCCGGCACCGAAGAATTGAAGGACATGACGAGTTGCCCCGGGTCCGAGACCTGTAACCTGGGCATCACCCATTCCCGGGGACTGATCAACCAACTGACCGAGGACGTGGAAAACGAAGCGACCGACTCGACCGAATTGGATCACATCACCATCAAGGCCAGCGGTTGCCCGAACTCCTGCGGCCAGCATCACATCGCGTCCATCGGCTTTTCCGGTTCCGCGAAAAAGGTCAACGGCGTTCTGACTCCCCATTACGAAATGATGCTGGGCGGGCGCATCACCGAAGACGGAGCGGTGTTCGGCACCCCCGTCATCAAACTGCCGGCAAAAAATGTTCCCAACGCGGTGCGCCGATCCGTCAACGCGTACAAGAGAGACAAGCAGGATAACGAATCGTTTGTGGAGTTCTACGACCGGGTCGGCAAGGATTATTTCACCGACCTGCTGAGCGACCTGAAAGCCCTGCCAGAGATCGAATCATCGCCGCAATCGTATATCGACTACCATGCGACCCAGGTCTTTTCTCTGGATGACCGGGGTCAGGGCGAATGCGCGGGGGCCTTGACGGATATGATCACCGATCGCCTGTCCGAAGCCGAGCGGACTCTGTTCCAATGCAACCGCGCGTTTGAGAAAAACCAATTCGCCGAAGCGGTTCGCCAGGCCCACCGGACCCTGGTCTCGTCCGCCCGCGCTCTACTGGTGACCGAGGGCATGGACTATACCGACAACGTGGAGACCCTGACCAAGTTTGAATCGCTGATCGTCGAAACCGGCATCGTGTCCGAAAAACACGCCGGCATCACCGAGCGTTATCAGGAAGATCCCGAACAGGCCGATAGGGCCCGGGCACAGTCCATGCTGGAGGAATCCAAGGCGCTGGTGGACGAATGCCGGAAAGCCAACGATAAAATGAAGGCGGATAAATCGCTCCGCATCCGGGTTGGTTCCAAGGGCAACGTCCCGGAAGAACCGGCCGGCAATGGCGGCGGCGATCCGGCGGCGGTCAACCAATCCATCGATCTTCTGGGCGTTAAATGCCCGTTCAATTACGTCAAGACCAAGCTCAAGCTGGAGACCATGCAGTCGGGCCAAACCCTTGAGGTTCTTCTGGACGATGGCGAACCGGCCATCAACGTTCCGCGCAGTGTCCAGAACGACGGTCATAAACTGCTATCCCATGTGGAAGAAAACGGACACCACAAAATCGTCATCGAAAAAGCCTAACAAAGGTTCCAGGCGGAATGCTTAACAGCATGACCGGTTACGGCCGGTCGGAACAACACAATGGACTCTTCGCCTGCAAGGTGGAAATCCGTTCGGTCAACAACCGTTTCATTGAAATCAACACCCGCCTTCCCAAATTCCTGGCCGCACTGGAACTGCCCATTAAAAAACTCATCAAGTCACGGTGCGCCCGTGGTTCGTTCGATTTATTTCTGAACCTGGAGAACAACGGCGAATCCTCCGCCAATAGCGAGGTCAAACCCAACCTGAGGATGGCATCGCAATATTTCGAGGCCTTCAAACAGATCAAAGAGGAACTGGGGCTGAGCGGTGACATCCCAATCGACGCTCTGCTGGATTTGAAGGACATCATTAAAACGGAACCGTTGACTCTCGATGCCTCGCACGAGAGTATTATTCTGGAAACGGTGGAACAGGCGTTGTCTGCGTTGATCGAAATGCGGCGGGAAGAGGGTGAAAACCTGCAAACCGACCTCGCCGAACGGTTGCAGGGAATCCGGCAACTCGCCGGGAGCATCAAGGAACGCCAACCCGTCGTGCTGGAGGAATACCGCAAACGCCTCCAGGATAAAATCAAAACCCTCACCGAGGGCATTGAACTGGACCCAACCCGGCTGGCGCAGGAAACCGCATTACTGGCCGACCGGTGCGATATCTCGGAGGAAATCACCCGGCTGGAAAGTCATCTGGAACAATTCAGCGACCTGTTTCAAAAAGGCGGTCCGCTGGGCCGTAAATTGGAATTCATCACCCAGGAAATCAACCGGGAAACCAATACCATCGGTTCCAAATCGGTGGATTATCAGGTTTCCCAGCAGGCGATCGAGATCAAGAGCCTCCTGGAAAAGATCAGGGAACAGCTCCAGAACATCGAATAATCGTCCGCTAACGGGCCAACCCAGCAAACCATCCGACTATGGCTCAAGAAGGAATACCCATCATCATCTCCGCCCCGTCCGGTGCCGGGAAAACCACCATCTGCCAGGCGCTGGCGCAACGTTTGCCCGACCTCAATTTTTCCGTATCGCACACCACACGCAAGCCGCGCGAAAACGAAAAGGAGGGAGTCGATTATCATTTCGTTTCCAAGGAAACCTTTCTGGAAATGACCAACCGCAACAAGTTTCTGGAGTGGGCCAAAATCCACGACAACTATTACGGGACCGGCCTGAAAAATATCGAAGACACGCTCAAAAAAGGAAAAGACCTGGTGCTCGAGCTGGATATTCAGGGTGTGGAATCCCTGCGCGCCCTGAAATACGAAGGGGTGTATGTGTTCATTCTCCCGCCTTCCCTGGAAGAACTCGAACAGCGGTTGACCCGCCGCGGCACGGAGTCGGGCGACCAGATCCAACGGCGGCTGGAGGTGGGTAAAAACGAAATCGCGCAGAGCCACCTGTACGATTACGCCGTGACCAATGTGAATGTCGACGAATCGGTCGATACCATTCTGGCGATCATCCACGCCGAAAAAAACCGGATCCGCCGCTACCAACCGGATTGTCCGGAAATCCGGAAAATCCTCGAATCGGGGCCCGCCTGACCATGTCGAATCTGGATTTAATGCAGTTGATCAAAGACAAGGTCAAATCGCTGAAGGCCTATCAGGTGGAAAATGTCGATTGCGCGATCAAACTCCACGCCAACGAAAACTCGTTTCCTCCGCCGCCGGAAATTCTGAAACTGTTCGAGGACGTGTTCAAAGCCACCGAGCTGAACCGTTATCCCGATCCCGACTGCCGGCCACTCAAGCAAACGCTTTCCAAACGGCTGGGGGTCGCCCCGGAAAACCTGGCCATCGGCAACGGGTCCGACGAGTTGATTCAGATTCTCCTGCAGGTGTTCTGCGACCCAGAGGATACGGTCGGTTTCCCCGATCCCACTTTCGCCATGTACGCCATCATCGCGCAGGGCATGGGTCTGAAATCGCAAATCCATCCCCTCGACGACCAGTGGGATTTTAAGGCGGAACCGTTTCTCGAACCCCTGGAGACCAGCGGCGTCCGTATCGCTTTTTTGAGTTATCCCAACAACCCGACCGGAAACTGTTTCTCTGCATCCGAAGTGCAAAAGGTGATCGAAAATTTTTCCGGTATCGTGGTGGTGGACGAGGCGTACCACGATTTTGCCCGGAAAACGTTTTTGTCCGAGTTGCCCCGGCACAACAACCTGGTCATTTTGCGGAGCTTGTCAAAAATCGGGCTGGCCGCCCTGCGCGTGGGCTACGCCGTGGCCGATCCCGTCATTATCGATCAGATCGACAAAATCCGGCTGCCCTATAACTCCAACAGCCTGTCCCAGAACATGACCGACCGGTTGCTGAACCACTTCGCGCCGGTGCAACAACAAATCGATAAGCTGTTGATGGAGCGCGACCGGATGATCGACGCGCTTTCCAAATTCCGGCAACTGACCGTGTATCCCTCGGACGCCAATTTCGTACTCTTCCGGGTGGAGCAGGATTCGGCGGCGCTGTTTAAGCGCTTGATGGACCAGGATATCCTGATCCGGGATCTGGACAGCCATCCCCGCCTTAAAAACTGCCTGCGGGTCACCATCGGAACACCCGAAGAGAATCAGGCCTTTCTGGAGCAAATGGCGCAGATAATCAAATAATTATGGAAATTTCGGCGTTTTTCTGATCTCCTATTCCTATGACAGATAAATCGCAACAACCTTTGCTGCGCCGTCTCCAATCCCGGTTGACGGTGATTTTGGCGGTGATGCTGGTCATGGGCGTCATCTTCGCGGCCCTTCTATACCAGTACGCCACCACGCCCGCCAGCGCCAGTCAGGACGGGCAGGTCGTCGAGATCAAACCGGGAATGACCTTAAAGCAGGTGGCTCATCTTCTGGCCGACAAGGAATTATTGAACGAGCCCAGCACCTTCATGCTGTACACCTACCTGCAGGGCGAGCAGAACCATATCCAGGCGGGGGAATACCGATTCTCCCCGTCCATGCCTCCACACGATATCCTGGAAGCCTTGACCAGCGGCATGGCTGTGCTTTATACGGTCACCATCCCGGAGGGGTACCGCATCACCGATATCGCGGACCTGCTGGAGGCCAAAGGACTGGTGGACAAGCCGGCTTTCATTGAAGCCACGCGCAACCGGGAATTGCTGGAATCCCTGCATATCCCGTCCGGCAGTCTGGAAGGCTATTTATATCCGGAAACCTACAAGTTCTCGAAAGCCGGTGGAGCGCGAAGGATCGTCCAAACCCTTTTGGATACGTTTAAAGAACGCGTCCTGCAACCCGAACGGGTGCAACAGGCGGAGGCGATGCAGTTCACATTTCATGAAATCGTCACGCTGGCTTCATTGATCGAAAAAGAGACCGGGTTGGGAAAGGAAAGAAAACTGATCTCCTCCGTGTTTCATAACCGGCTGGCGAAAAAAATGCGCCTGCAGACGGACCCGACCGTCATTTACGCCATGGTCAACTTCGACGGCAATATCCGCAAAAAGGACCTGTCGATCGATTCCCCCTACAACACCTACAAGCATTTCGGGCTTCCCCCCGGCCCTATCGCCAGCCCGGGGCTGGAATCCATTCAGGCCGCGCTGGACCCCGAAGAAACGGATTTTCTCTATTTCGTTTCCCGCAAGGATGGCAGTCATCAGTTCTCCACCAATTATAAGGACCACATCCGTGCCGTGCAAAAATACCAGCTCAGCCACCGGGCACGCGGCTAAACCTAAAAATTATTAAATATTCAGCAGTTAATGATATTTTTATCAGGTATTAGATTATTTTTTCCCGTCGGTAATTTTTAGTTTCAGAGCTTGTTTTTTTTCCTCATGGGGTCGATAAGAAACCATAACCCTCTATCCCGAAAACCCATGAAAATTAAAGCCACACTCCCTCTTCTGATGATCCTGCTCTGGCTCCTGCCGGTGCCTGCCATCGCGGATTTTCTGCGAATCGACGAATACAAGGCCGCGCTCAAGGCCGATCCTCAGGATCATATCGCGCATTACGGACTGGGCCGCGCGTACCGGCAGATGGGACTTTATGAAGAAGCCATCAAGGAGTTCGAGGAGGTTTTAAAACTGGAACCGCTGTTCCCGGCGGCCTATTACGAAATCGGCGCAAGCCGCCAGGCCCTGAAGCGCTTCAACCCGGCGGCGGCGGCGTATCTCGAGGCCATCCGGCTGGACCCCTATTACCCGGAAGCTCAGTACGGATTGGGCGATACTTACCGCATCATGCAGCGGTATCCGGAGGCGATCGATCATTTGAAAGAAGCCATCCGGCTGAGCCCGAACCTCAGCGAACCGTATTTTGCCCTGGGAAAGACCTATGCCGCGCAGAGGAGTCACAAACGCGCCATCGCTCAATACGAAAAAGCGCTTAATTTGAGTCCCCTGCAACCGGAATGGCTGTACGCCCTGGGATGGAGTTTCGAAAAAACCAATCAGGTCCGGCGCGCGCTGGAGGAATACCGGCAGACGCTGGATCTCGACGCTAATTTTTACCGGGCTTATTCCGGGATCGGGCGGATTTATTTCAAACAGGGAAAACCCCGCAAGGCTCTGCCCTTCCTGGAAGACGCGTTACGGGTCTACCCGAAGGACGATGCCGCGCTGGAATACCTCGGCCGCATTTATCTGGGCCTCGGACAACACCCCAAGGCGCTCAAGCGCTTTGAGCAATTGGTCCGGATTCGTCCGAACAGCGCCGAGGCTTTTTTCCTTCTGGGGCAGGCGCACCTCGCCCGGAACGATTATGCCGGCGCCCGCAAATATTTTCAGGAGGCCCTCCGCCTGGACGACAACCATCAGCGCGCGCATTTCAAGCTGGCGCAATCGTTCGAAAAACTGAACGACCTGGAGCAGGCGGCGGGGGAGTACGGCCGGGTGGTCGTTATCGACCCTAAACAGTCCCGCGCCTATTACCGGCTGGGCCGCATCCATTTCCGCCTGAAGCAATACGACCAGGCCGCCAAGGCCTTCGAAGCGGCGCTGAACATCCAACCGCTCAACCGGGACACCCGGGAACAGCTGGCCATCGCTTACCTGCATTCACGGAATTTCCAGGGTGCGGTTCAGAGACTCCAGCAGGTTTTAAAACACAAACCCAAATCGGCGAATCTCTGGTTTCAACTGGGCAAGGCCCACCTGTTTCTGGGAAGTTTCCGGGAAGCGATGCCGGCGCTGCATGAATCGATCCGGTTGAATCCCAAAACCGCCTGGGCCTATTTTTACCTCGGGGAAGCCCATCTCAAATTGCGGCACTACCGGAAGGCTACGGAGCCCTACCTGAAGGCACTGGAACTCAATCCCGGCCTGGGCAATGCGGAGTTCGGCCTGGGCATCGCCTACACCCAGCTGAACCAGCCGAACGACGCCCTGCGGTACCTGAAAAAAGTCATCGAGCGCGACCCCAAAAATACCCGGCTGCATCTGCTGATGGCGGAAAATTACCTGCGGCTCGGCAAACATGAGGAAGCCATCGCCCCTTATAAAAATGCTTTGGAGGCAGACCCGAACAACCAGAAGATCTGGCTCCACCTGGGAACGATTTTCATGAAATTAAAACGCTACGAGGATGCCATCGAGGCCTACCACAGGATTCTGCAACGGGCCCCCAAAAGCGCTCATATTTATTACGAGCTGGGGAAAGTCAACACCACCGTCGGGCGGCACGAAACGGCCCTCAATGCTTATATCAAGGCCATTGAACTGCAACCCAATTACCTGAAAGCGCGCTACCGGCTCGGCCTGCTGTTGGAATTGATGGGACGGCGCAGCGAGGCCATCCGGGTTTTTCAGTCTGCCCTGAAAATAAAACACAAGGGAGAACGCATCCACCTCAGCCTGGTCTGGTCGCTCATTGAGGAAAAACGGTTTTACGAAGCCCTGGCAGTGTTGCGCCGGGCGATCAGCCGCAACCCGAACAATCCGGAAGCCCATTTTGCCCGGGGATGGGCC
Source organism: Nitrospina sp. (assembly GCA_004357365.1). GTDB lineage: Bacteria > Nitrospinota > Nitrospinia > Nitrospinales > Nitrospinaceae > SZUA-226. The sequence goes on along the minus strand of SMVT01000065.1, from coordinate 4,203 downwards.
TATCAAGGAATGGACCGCATGCCGCTGGCTATTGAGTCGTACCAGGAAGCCCTCAGGTTCAATCCCGGCCACTCGGGAGCCCGGTTGAAGTTGCGGCAGGCGCGGATCGGGGGTCCGTCGCCGGTGCCGGTGGCCACCCCGCCGGCTCCTTCCATCCCGGTACCGATTCTGGAAGACTGAATTCCCCGGTTTAGACGTTCTTTTTTTTCAACCTCTCATTGTTTTGGAACGGGTCGCCGCAGGTTTCCAAAAGCCCGGTCTCGGAGGGGCGTGACTCCCCTCCACATTTTCCTCCCTCTGCTGGAACCCCTTCAATTATTTGTAGTTATGCCGCCTTGGGCCGGTGTTGCGGCAACCGGCCACGGGTGTTTTCCCATTCTTATATTTAAGTTGACAGTTCCCGGACCCCCCCTTTATACTTCGGATTTCATTTGGGATTTGATATAGTTGGAACCCGGATACCCTTGTAAAATTGGGAGTCTCTGCAAACTCCCGATACCCGACAAACCCTGACTTTGGAACATTTCCATGGATAACCCAGAGAACGAAAGCACACCGGAAACCGTTCCGGAAGAAACCGCCACCGAAACCGCTCCGGAAGAAAAAAAGATTTGTATGGACACGGTCTGCAGAATTCTGGACAGTTTCCCGAGCCGGTCGCGTCAGTTTCTGCTTCCCCTGTTGAGCAAAATCCAGAATGAATTTCGATATCTTCCGGAGGAAGTGATCGAACTCGTCATGCGGGAATTAAAAATCACGCGGGCGGAAATTTTTGGGGTGATCTCCTTTTATCACCAGTACCGGATGAGCGAGCCGGGAAAATATATTTACAGATTATGTTACGGAACCGCCTGTTTCGTAAAAGGGGCGCCCATCATGGCCGAGAAACTGAAGGAGAAATACAACATCGGGCAGGGTGAAACGGATGCAACCAAGCTGTTCACGCTGGAATTCGCCTCCTGTCTGGGCAACTGCGGTGCCGCCCCCATGGCCATTATCGGAGACGATTCCTACGGCAACATCGACCCCGAAAAAACCATCCCAATCTGCGAAAATTACTCGCTTTAATTTGAAAATGAAACCGAGGAGCTCCTATCCGTTATGAGCACCGTTGTCAAACAATCGATCCACTTCACGCTCAATGGTCAACCCATCACCGCCCCCGAGGGAACGGTGATTCTGGACGCCGCCAAACGTGAGGGCATCTTCATAACCAATCTGTGTTCCAGTCCGAAACTCAAACCCTTCGCGGCCTGCCGGACCTGCATGGTGGAAACCGTGGTCGACGGCAACAAGGAACTGGTGTATTCCTGCACCCAGCCCATCGCCGAAGGCATGGCGGTGCGGACCAATACCGAGGAAACCGACCGCTACAACAAGTCCTGTCTGGAAATGCTGTTGGTGGAACATCCACTGGACTGCCCCATTTGCGACAAATCCGGGGTGTGTCCGTTGCAGGATAATACCGACGCCCTGCTCATGCACAGCGGACGCTTTGAAATCGCCCGGCGCAACGAACCGAGCATCAAGACCAATCCCATCATCGAGTTTTATCTCAACCGTTGCATCATGTGCGGCATGTGCGTCCGCATCTGCGACGAAACCCAGGGCGTGCAGGCTTTGGATTACCACAAGCGGGGTTACAAGATCACCATCGGCACCGCCAACGAAGAGCCTTTGGACTGTGAATTCTGCGGACAATGCATCACCATCTGCCCAACCGGCGCGCTGTTGGACATGACCTCCCAAGCACGGGGGCTGGCCAACATGTTCAACAACACGCTCACCACCTGCAACTTCTGCTCATGGGGATGCACTATCAAGCTGGAAACCAGAAAGGGCCAACTCGCCCGCATCGAAGGCGACGAAACCCTGGGCCTCGGCATCAATGAGGGCAACCTGTGTGCCAAAGGACGATTCGGCCACGGCATGGTGCAAAACAAAAAGCGCCTGCAGACTCCGTTGCTCAACGTCGGCGGCGAATTCAAGGAAATCGGCTGGGACGAAGCCATTCAAACCATCGCCGAGCGCATCACCACCACGGTGAACCGCAACGGTCCCGCCAGCGTGGCGGCCGTCGGCGGCGAAAAGCTGACCAACGAGGAAAATTATCTGCTCCAGAAACTTTTCCGGGGCGTCATCGGGTCCAACCAAGTCACCAACCTGAATCACTTGCGCGCACCGTACGTGAATCAGTTCCAGCAGAAGTGTTTTGAAGGCGGGATCGTCTCCAAACCCATCACCGAGCTGGAGGAAGCCGACGTGGTCCTGCTGTTCAACACCGATATTCCATCCGAATATCCGGTGGCCGGCAACTCCATCCGCAAGGGCGTCATTTTCACGGGAACGGATATCCTGATCGCCAATCCGCGCAACGTAGAATTCCGGCACGAATCGCGGGTGGAAGTGCGGATGACCTACACGCCGGAAACCGACGCGTTTGTGGCGAACCGGATCAGCCGTATCCTGATCGACAACCAACTCATCGATACCGCCAAAACCAAGGAAGCCCTGCCCAACTACGACGATTTCGTCAACTCGTTATCCCCGTACACCGCGGAGCATGTCCAGAAGATCACCGGACTGGAAGATTCCGTTCTGGTGCGGGCCGCGGAGCGGTTGGGACGCAAGGCTGACCGGTTCATTCTGATCGGCAACGATATCATCGATACCGGCCAGGGCGAAGCCATTCTCAACGCCCTGCTCAATCTCAGTCTGCTTCTGCATCACGGCGGCGAAGGCAGTGTCAACATCTATCCGCCGCGCGAGCATTGCAACTCGCAGGGCGTCAACGATATGGGAATGGTTCCGGAGTATCTTCCGGGATACCGGACGATCACCGACGCCAAGGCCCTCTCCACCCTGTCGCAATCCTGGAATACCGGCAAACTGGACAAACTGGATCAGCCCAACCTGGTCGCAAATCTCTGGGAAAACTGCTCCCAGGGCCATATCAAAATGCTGTATATTACCGGCGAAGACCCCTGCCATTCCAGCCGCAGTGCGTCGGTGGTCAAAGACGGCCTCAAAACGGTGCCCTTCCTGGTGGTTCAAGACATCTACATGACGGAAACGGCGAGCCTCGCGGATATCGTGTTGCCCACCGGTTCCTATGCCGAGAAGGAGGGGACCTTCACCAATATGACGCGCCACGTTCAGCGCGTGGCGACAGCGGTGCTTCCCGAAGGCCAGTCGCGCCCCGATTTTGACATTTTCTGCGACTTGGCGCAGGCTCTCGACAAACCGTTCACCCACACCTCCGTGCGGGAGGTTCAGAAGGAAATCGAACGGGCCGCAACCTGTTATCAGGGAATGTTCCCCGGTAAAAAATCGAGTCAGTGGGCGCCCACGGAATCCGGAACCCAACCGGAGTTTGCCGTTACCGAAGCCGTCACCCCGGAAGAAGCCTCTCAGGGCTTTCCGATGAAGCTGATCACCAACAACCACATGTTCCATATCGGGAGTTACACGCATTATGCCAAGGCGCTAGTGGACATCGGACCCGACTGCGTGGCGGAAATCAGCCACGAGGATGCCCAGGCGATGGCTATCCAGTCGGGTGATTTGATCCGCATCAAATCGGAAACCGATTTTCTGGATATCCCGGTGGCGGTCACCAACCGCACCACTCCGGGCGTCGTCTATGTGCCCAAAAACTGGGTGAACGTGCCGATCAACAAACTGAGAAACGGGGACCCGGGGCTCATCCCGGTCCGTATCAATAGGCAGGGTTAGGAAACGCGAGACACACCATGTCCGATCTGAAAGAAAGTTTACACGCCGAGCATATGGTTCTCAACATGGGACCCTCGCACCCGGCGACCCATGGCACCGTCAAGTTCGTTCTGACGCTGGACGGTGAAACGATAGTGGACTGTTACATCGAGGTGGGTTATCTGCACCGCGGTTTCGAGAAAATGTGCGAAAGCGTCACCTGGACCAACGTCTTCCCCTACACCGACCGGCTCAATTACTGCTCGGCCATCATGAACAATGTCGGGTTTGCCCTGGCGGTTGAAAAACTGCTCGGGATCGAATGCACCGATCGGTGTCAGTACATTCGGGTGGTGACCAATGAGCTGTCCCGCATCTCCGACCATTACACCAACATCGCCGCGGCCGCGCTGGAGTTGGGGGCCTTGACGGCGTTCATCTATTTTGTGGAAGCCCGCGAAATCATCTGGGATTTTCTGGAAAAGGTCT
>SMVT01000064.1 GCA_004357365.1 Nitrospina sp. | reverse complement strand
GCCCAAGGCTCTACCGCGGACAGTGGAAAAAGCCGGGAGAGCTCGACCCAAATAATATTTCAGGAAATCCTTTTATTGCTGGATCAAAGCCTGAAAGCCTACCGGGATGACCGCACACGGGAGGCTTCGGAATCGGCCTTCGATGCGTATCTGACCTATGAACTGGTGGAATCGCCCTTAATCACCAAGCGCAGGGATTTGGGTCTCAAGCTGGAATCTTCTTTTGGCCGTCTGCAGGCGGAGATCAAAAGAAAGGCGCCCCTCGATCTGGTGGATAAAATCGGACAGAATATTGCCGCCGATCTGAAAGAGGCGCAACAGATATTGACCCAGAAGATCGGGTTCACCGGTTTGTTTATCCAATCCTTCTCGATCATCCTGCGGGAGGGGTTCGAGGCGATATTGATCATCGCCGCGTTGATCACGTTTCTCATCAAATCCCGCAACCGCGACAAGCTGAAGGCCATTTATACAGGCGTGATGATCGGCATTGTCGCAAGCTTTCTTACCGCGTACATCCTTCATAGCATTCTGGACATCAGTATGGCCAATCAGGAAATAATGGAAGGGGTCATCATGCTGGTGGCGGTGGCGGTTCTGTTTTACGTAAGCTACTGGCTGGTCTCTAAAATTGAAGCGGCCAAGTGGCAGAGTTACATCACCGGCAAAATGCAACAGGCGGTGTCCACCGGCAGTGCGTTTACCCTGGGCCTGGTGGCCTTTCTCTCGGTTTACCGGGAAGGCTTTGAAACGGTTCTGTTCTATAAAGCGCTGTATCTCTACGCCGGGGAAACCACCGCCGGAATCATTCCGGGATTTTTCGCAGGAAGTGCGGTTTTGGGGGTCGTTTACTTTCTGATCAACAGTCTGGGAATGCGCATCCCTGTTAAATGGTTTTTTGTGATCACCAGCGTTTTCCTTTACTTCATGGCTTTCATGTTCATGGGCAAGGGGCTCCACGAATTGCAGATGGGCGGAGCCATGAGTATGACGCTCGCCGATTTCGCGCCGGAAATCCCCTGGATGGGCATGTACCCAACCTGGGAAACCTTCATCGGCCAAATGATTCTGGTGGCGGCCTATGCCGGCGCTCTGTTTTATACCTTCGGCATCAAACAGGAACGGGCCGTACATGAGTTGAAATCGGAGGCCACCCAGATTCAGAACAATATTACGGCGGTCCACGATCTGGTGGAACATATTTCACATCACGCCAAGCGTTGCGAAATATTTCTCAAGGATACCCGCGACCATGACCTCAAGGAGCTGTCCGAGCACCTAAAGGAAATAGACTCCAAAGTTCACGAGCTGTTCGACCAGGTACTCTATTTCGAAAACCGCCTGTCGGATGAGTATGATCGCTTGTCGCAACCCATCGGCGCCAGGGAAAAGGAACTGCATTGAAATTCCGGTCGTTCAAAATCTCCCGCAACTTTCATAAATGGACCGGTTTTGTCTGCGCGATTTTCATCCTGATTCTTGCCATCAGCGGAGTCCTGCTCATGCACCGGGATTCGCTGGATCTGGACCAGATCGAAATCTCCGCGCAATACCTGCCCGATAAATACTTCCGCCTGGTCAAAGACAAACTGAAAATCCAGGCCGTCGCAGTGCATCCGGAAAATGGAAGCATTATCTTCGCTGGCACCGGCAACGGATTATTCCGTTCCACTGATGGTGGCCAAACCTGGCAGTCTCTGCACGATGGACTCCGCGACGGAAATATCCAGGCCCTGGTGATCTCTCCGTCCGAACCGTCCATGATCTATGCCGGCACCTCCAAGGGGATTTTTTTATCGGAGGACGGCGGGGACCATTGGACGGACTGGTTCGAGGAATCGTCCGGCTTGTCCCATATCGATATTCGTGACCTGATCCTTCACCCTGAGCATCCGGAGCTTTTGTATGCCGCCACCCCCGGCGGATTATTCGCCTCGCAGGACGGAGGAGACACCTGGGAGCTCACCTTTGACGGCGGATCGTATCAGGGAGCGGCCGATGTCCGGTTCGTCCGTTTTTCCTCGAAGGCGCGCTCGCTTTACATCGGTACCGCCAATGGCGTTTTCAAAAGTACTGACGGGGGCAAGCACTGGGATAAAAAATGGGAAGACGCCCTGCCTCTCCCCCGGGAACTGCTGTCCCTGGACACCGATCCGGAATTTATTTATGCCGGGACGGACGAGGGACTTTATATATCCTACAACCGGGGAATCACCTGGGTCCGCGATCCCACCTCGAAGGATAAAGCGGTGCGCCAGTTGGTGGTGGACCCCAGAAAAACCACCCACGTTTATATGGCCACCCGCCACCAGGTTTTTGTTTCCCCCGACGGCGGGGATTCCTGGAATTCCCTGGGTTTTGAAGCCGAGGATGGAGCGACCCTGGACCTTTTAACGCTGGTGCATTCCCCGAAGCAGTCCTCCCCTACCCTGATGGCGGGCACTTCCGAGGGCTTTTATATTTCCAGCAACGGCGGCCGCAGTTGGGGAGAAACCTCGCTGGCGGAGACCATCCAGCAAAAAGCCGGCGGCCATCTTAAAATGGACCTAGTCAAATTGATGACGGAAATTCATACCGGGCGTTTTTTCGGAGATTATGTGTATCTGCTGGTGGATATCGCCACCCTCGGAATGGTGTTTCTGGTGTTTTCCGGGTTTGCCATGACCGTTTACCGGAAACGGGTGGCCCAATCCAAAAAGGTCACCCTGCAGGTCACCGAGCAGGTCACCGAAGAGGAGGCGGTCGACAATCTTCTCAATATTCAGGAGACGGCGGACGATTTATCGCAGGAAAGCCTGGAAATCCACGACATGATCGAGCATATCAATTCCCACCTGGCCAAATGTCGGTCGGTTTACATCTCCAAGGAGAAAAAGGAAATCGATAAGATCGGAAAGCACATCACCACGCTGGACAAGAAAATGCACCACCTGATGGAGCGGATGGAGGAGTTCTACAAACTCTCCCAAAATTGAAAAAACCCGAGGCGGGCCTGAAACAATGGGGCGGGATTAATGCAGTAGATTTTTGTCCCTGGGAGGGGAGCCGCTGGAGAAACCGAGTTCGCGGTTGAGGTCCATTTTCTTGTATTCCTCCCACGAATCCCGAAACAGGTTGAATCCTACGAAATCGAGAGCCTGCATCAGTTCCAGATCGGATATTTTATTTTCTCCCGCTTCGACATGCGCTTCCTGGATGATGTCTTCAATACTTTCGCAGAGTCGCGCAAACCGCTCATCGTCTTCCCAATGCAGGATGTTTTTCATAAAATCGAAACTCATGGTGCCTCCCCCTTGGTCGAACTCAAGGTTGTCAAGTTCATCTCACCCTATTGTATTCAAAAATTTTTTCACTGCAAATAAAATTTCCTTCAGGTCATTGTGTATCTTTGAATATTCCCTGTTTACCATTCTCGATTGGGAAAAGACCGATCCGCCTATGGCCACCGCCGATGCGCCGGACGCAAAGTAATCGGGAATATTGCGGGCGGTGACCCCACCGACGGCCATCAGCGGAATATTGCCGAACGGGCCCTTGATCTCTCGGAAATACTGCGGTCCCAACTGGGACGCGGGAAACACTTTGACCATGGCGGCGCCGGCATTCCAAGCGCGTTCGATTTCCGTGGGAGTCAACGCACCAGGGAAATAGGGACATTCGCGCTCCCGGCAAAACGCCGCCACCTCTTCATTCAGCGTGGGCGCGACCAGGAACCGGGCTCCGGCGGTAACCGCCGCCTCCGCCTGTTGCCGTGTCAGCACCGTGCCTGCGCCTATACACAGCGCCTCGCCGCAATATTCGCTGGCTGATGCGATCAACCGGAGAGCATTATCGGTATTCAGGGTGATTTCAAGGAATTTCAGACCGGCATCCCGCGCGGTGTCCAAAACCCCCTGCAGGTGGCTATCGGGGACGCCCCGGACGATCCCCAGAACCGGCTCTTGTTGAAAGAGGTCCGGATCGAATTTCACACCCGTTGTTTCCGGATCACACGTTGGCTTCGTTTAGAATTTTTTGGTAGAAATCCAGATAACCGTTTTTATTTTCGGATTTCATCAACGCCATACCCGCCCGGGGATGAACGTCCAGCGTCCCGGTAATCATATAGGGAATGATATAGCCCCATTCGATTTCCTCGCGGATTTTCAAAAATTCGGACCCGATGATTTTTATGATCGGGCGAATATCGTACTTGGGGTTTTTAAGGAATCCCAGCAACAATTCCAGCGGACAATTGCCGGCGGCCCGGCCGATCCCGTAGATGGTGGCGTCCAGGTAATTGATGTTGTTGATGATGGATTCAATCGTGTTGGCAAAAGCCAACTGCTGATTGTTGTGGGCATGAATCCCGATCTCCTTGCCGGGCATCAGGTTTTTGTACTTTTTAGCCAGATACGCGATCTGCTCGGAATACAGCGCGCCGAAACTGTCCACCAGATAAATCACATCCGCGGCACTTTCCTTTTCAACCTGTTCCAGCGCCTCGTCCAGTTCGCGTTCGCGCGCATGGGATACGGCCATGATGTTGATGGTGGTTTCGTATCCTTTGGCATTCAGCTTATTCACCAAGTCGATGGCTTTATCGATGTCCTTGACATATGAAGCCACCCGGATCATATCGATATAACTCTCCCCTGCGGGAATGATCTTTTCTGGATCCACTCGTCCGATATCGACCATGACGGAAATTTTGACTTTCTTCTCGATGCCGTCAACCACCGCTTCGATATCTTTTTCACTGCAAAATTTCATGGGCCCATACTCGGACCGGGGGAACTGGGACTCGTCCGCTTTGTATCCCAACTCAACATAATCGATGCCTGCATCGTTGGCGGCCTGATACACTTTACGCACCAGTTCGTTTGAAAACTGATGATTGTTCATCAATCCACCATCACGAATGGTACAATCCAATACTTTAATTTCCGGGCGATACATAGGTCACAAGCTCCAAAAGCAAATCTGCCCCCGTGGGCAGAAAAGTTAAACCATCTAAACTAGTTGAATTTGCTGATTATATTTAGGTCGGACGATTCAGTCAATTAGATAATCTCAATTTCCAAATTTATTTAAAACATGTGGTAGGGGATCAAGCCTTTGTAAAACATAAAGTTATTGGGTTTTTACCAATATTTTTATTAAAATCGCCCGTCTAACTCCTTGGAATAGAAGCAAAGCATGCAGTTCTGGCTGGTCAAGCAGGAACCCTCCAAATACAATTGGCAACAATTTGTGGAGGATCGGGAGACTTATTGGGACGGGGTGCGCAATTACCAGGCGCGCAATAATCTTCAAGCGATGAAAAAGGGAGACCGGGTGCTGTTCTACCACAGTGTGGTGGGCAAAGAGATTAAGGGCATCGCCCGGGTGACCCGGGAATCGTATCCCGACCCGACCACCGACGACCCGGCCTGGGTGGTGGTGGATTTAAAACCCGTCAAGCCGATGAAGGTTCCGGTCACCCTGGAGCAGATCAAATCCCATGCGAAACTCAGGGAGATGGCCCTGGTCAAACAATCGCGCTTATCAGTGATGCCGCTGACTCCGGCGGAATTCAAAATCATTCTCGCGTTGGGGAAAACCCGGGATGGTTGACGCCTGGCCTCGATTTCCAACAGGCAAAAAGGACATTGACTTAAAACCCAAGGCCGTCTAAATTGACGGGAAACGGGGAGTTCATCTCCTTGATTCAGTCGTCCATTTATTGAACCGCCCTTCCGTTTTAAAAACCACGTATGCACACCATACCCGTTTATTTTATATTTTTATTCGTTTGTCTTCAGATCATGGGGCTCGGAACCGCCTGGAGCCATTCACCCGCCCAAAAATGCCGCACCCAACTTTCTCCGTTATTGAAAACCACAAACACCATCACCGAAGATGGGGACATGTGGGCTCGTTTTGAACGAGACACCCTTCTCAGTCCGGATTCCAGTAAAGCGATGCAGTTAGACTCCAAAGTTCAGCAACTGATTTGGTTGTTGGATTACCTGTGCGAAACCATAAAGGGCGTCCCCTTGAACGACCTAGCGGTTTACTTGACTGAAAACCTTAAAGAGAAAAGCAAGAAGGAGTTCAAGGCGGAATTGATCGTTCTTGGAAAAACAAGAGCGGAGATCGATATCTGGTTCGCCTTTTCGGATTTGTCATTAAAAAATGAGGGCCGGAAATTGAAAGAGGGGGTCATTTACCATTCGATTCAAAAAGCCCTCCCCCTCCTGTTGAAATACAAAACTCTGGCCGAGGAAGTGAAGCGGTCTCCGGATAAAAAGCATATTGAACGGGTGAATAAGCTCTATCAGGAAATCGACCAACTGGAGTCTTCCAATGCCTATCTAGCTCAGGCCTTGTGGGAAACCTTGCAGGTTCCACATTGGGATATTGACGAAAGCGCGGGCGGTTCCTGATTCAGGTCCACCTCAATCAACCCTCAAACAAACCATCATCCATTCAGGGAGAAGGACATGGGAAATTTTTTAGTGATCGGCGGGTCGGGAGTCATGGGCACCGCGGCTATCCAGGCGGTACGGGAAGTCTTCGGCGAACCGGCCAACGTGGTGGCCAACTGGTACGGAAAAGAAGACACGGGCCTGAAGATTGAACAGGCCAATCACACCCTGTTCGGAGACGTGACTGATCCCAAATGCCTTGAGGCGATCCGATCCCAGGCCACCGATTACGATTACATGTTTTACGCCACCGCGCTGGGAGATGTCGGGACTCCCATCAAAAATGCGACCCCAGAGCAAATCGCCCTTTCCAACCGGCTGTCGTTTGATCCCATCCCGATGCTGGAGGAGGCTCTGAATATCGGCACCATCGTGGCCTACTCCACTTTTTATGTCACGCGCCATCAGCTGGGAAGCTACGGGGCCATGGGTTATTCCAAGGAGGCTATCGAAAAATGGACTCTGGAAAAAGGGAAATCCCGGCACGCCTGCATTCGGGCCGGTTTGTTTGAATCGCAATCCTCGCGTGCCATTAAACTGCTGTTAAGGAAAAGCGCCAAGCATCTCGAAAATATCGTAGATCCTCTGATTCGTTCCTATTTTGAAAATGTCAGCACCAAGGAAGGCATCGACCGCTACCTGGAAGGCATCATGAATGAAGAGAGGGAACTTTTTGGAGACAGCCCCACCCAGGCCGAAGACCTCTACCGGGCCCACCTGGAATTATTCAAGGCGGACAACCCGAAATTCGTCAATGTATGCGGCAAGAAAATCTGGCCCACCGAAGACCCGCAACTGATCAAAGATCACATTTAAACCCGGTCGAACCGGGAACTCCCACGAATCCCATTGAAAGCACGGCGCTAACTGCCGGCCGCTATTGCTTTTGCCCGGGGTTTTAGGGATAATATCATCCATTACCTGTTAAATTCCTAATAACATTGGGTTAATCGCATCGCTCCGTGAACACCGGAAACCGGCAAAATTTTGCCTGTCAACGAGCAAATAATGGAATGAATAATGGCATGACCTCCTCAAAAAATGCAGACCAGCCTCATGTGGATCATTTGATTCAGCAGATCAACCGGCTGGCGGAAATCGGCCGGGCCCTCTCCGGAGAGCACGATC
>SMVT01000063.1 GCA_004357365.1 Nitrospina sp. | reverse complement strand
ATTCAGGACGGATTCGGCTCCGGTGTTTTGGTTGGCGTTGCGGTGGACTTCGACGGCACGGTTTTCGGATTGTTCGACAACGGCCAGTCGCAAAACCTGTTCCAGTTGGGACTGGCAAATTTTCTTTCGCCGACCGGCCTGACGCGGCTGGGACAAAACCTGTTCGCGGAATCGCGCCTGTCGGGTCAGCCGATCATCTCCCTGCCGGAGACCGGGGCGTTCGGTTCCATATTGGGCAGTACGCTGGAATTGTCCAACGTCGATCTGGCGGAGGAGTTCGTGAACCTGATCAAAACTCAGCAGGCCTTCCAGGCCAGCGCGCGGATTATCAGCACCACCGACGACCTGCTGACGGAAACGGTAAACCTGACGCGTTAACCGTTAAACTCCTCAATCTGAAACCCGGACCGTACGGTCCGGGTTTTTTATTGTGCGCAACGGAAACCCTGCCATATTTTGAAGGCGTCGGGGTATTCGTTGAAACGGTAGGTGGTGCGCATGTAGTAGGCTTTGTAGTACCAGTTGCCACCGCGCAGGACCTTGCTGATGCCGGTTTCGGGTCCCTGCGGATCTTTGGCGGGGGAGTGCTCGTAATAGCTGTCTTCATACCAGTCCGCCACCCATTCCCACACGTTGCCCACCATGTGATACACGCCGTAGGGGGATTGTCCTCCGGGCAGGGCGTCGACCGGTTGCATGACGTCGAAGCCGTACTCGGAAAATTTTCTGCGGAAGGTGACAAAGTCGTTGTGGGGAAATTGATTGCCCCAGGGAAAGATGCGTTCATCGGTGCCGCGCGCGGCTTTTTCCCATTCGGCTTCGGTGGGCAGGCGTTGACCCCGCCAGCGGCAAAAGGCGTCGGCACCGTACCAGGACACGTGGTTGGCGGGATGCTTCTCCAAGCCCGGACGGGGACGATAGGTTCCCCCGGTGTGTTCGAGGGTGGCGGTGTTCTGAATCCGGATATAACGTTCCGCCTCATCCGGATGCGCGTTTAAAAAGGCGCCGAATTCTTGTGCGGTCACTTCATAGCGATCGATGAAATATTCGCTGAGAAAGATTTCATGAACCGGCTCTTCATCGGTATCGCCCCACAGGCGTTCGTTTTCAATCACCGTACCCATCGCAAACGGTCCTGCGGGAATGCGGACCATATTTTCCGGCTCGGTTGGCATCGGGGTCCGGCCGGTACAGCCCCAACTCCAAAGACCGAGCAGTCCCGCAATAAAAATGAATACGATTTTAGATTTAAACAGGTTCATCAGCATCCGTGTACGGCGATTAAGGAAACGACGTGGGGCAAGAGAGTAACAGGAAAACACGGGCGGAAAAATTATTTTTCTTCGGTAACCGCTTGGGTGTCGTCGGCATTGGCATTGGAGTTGCGGGCGCTGAGCAGCGACCGTTCCTGAGGCAGGAACACGTCGAAACAGGTGCCGCGGCCGGGCTCGCTGGTCACGCTGATGTGTCCGGCAAACCGCTCCACGATCTGCTTGACGGTGGCCAGGCCCAATCCCACACCCTCTTCCCGGGTGGTGAAAAAAGGTTCGATGATGGTGGTCTGTTCCTCCAGGGGAATGCCCCGGCCTTGGTCTTCCACGATAATCAGCACTCCCCGGCGGCCGGTTTCAAAATCCTTAGTCATGTAGCCGTCCACCTTTTTGAGGGTCAGGGTCAGGTTGCCGGATTTATCCATGGCCTGAACGCCGTTGATGCACAGGTTCCAGATCATCTGCCTGATCTGGGCTTCTTCGCTCTGGATGATGATGTGGTCGGGCGGCGCCACCAGCTGGAGGTGAATGCTGGGGTCGTATTCGTTGCTGTTTTTCATCAGGATAATGATGTCTTCCAGCAATTGGGTCAGATCGATAACGGTGGGTTTGCTTTTGCGCGGCTGGGAATACGCCAGGAATTCGGAGACGATACCGTTGACCCGTTCCGCTTCCTTCAGAGCGATGTCCATTAACCGTTGCTGTTCTTCGTCGATTTGGAGGGTTCCCTTCAATAATTGAATGGAGCCGCTGAGCGAGGCCAGAGGATTGCGGATTTCATGGGCCAGTCCGGCTGAAAATTTTCCCACCGCGGCCAACTGTTCCGACTGTTTCATTTTTTCTTCCATCTGATGCATCTCCGTGCGGTCTTCGAACACGCAAATGTAGCCTTCCGGCTGGTCGAGATGTTTTTTGCCCTCTGCACCCGGGCTCATCAGGTAGCTGATTTTCATGGCAATCAAAATGGTTTCCTCTCCCTCGCGCTGGCATTCCCCTTCCATATGGCAGGGCATGGCAATGAGATCCTCCTTATAGGTGAACAGACGGGTCAATTCCTCCATCGGCAGTACTTGATAACAGTATTTGCCGATGCATTCATTCAGGGGAACGCCGGTGATGCTTTCGCAGGCGATATTGACGGAGGTGATGCGTCCTTCAAGGTCGGTGGTCATCAGTCCGTTCACCATATTCTGAACAACGTTCCGGTGAAACTGCTGAAGTTTTTTAAAATCGATATTCTTGGTGCGAAGTTCATCCTTGATGACTCTCAATCGGTGATTGAGAATACTGCTGAGATAGGCCACGGAAAAGAAGGACGCGATGTTGAGGGAAATGATGTAAAACAGATAGGCGCCCTGATAGGACACGGTGGACTTGGGGAAAAAATAAATCGGTAGGATCACATTAAAATATTCCAGATCCACCAACAGCCCGTAAATGATGCTGGCGCCGGAAGCGGTCAGGTAACTCACCATCCGGGGCAGCATGACGCTGGAGCTGATAATGACAAACAGGAACAAAAAGGAAAGGGGACTTTCCACACCGCCGGTGGTGAAGATGATGCCGCCGACCACGCCCAGGTCGCCGACCACCTGAAACCAGGCCACCGTCGGCAGTGGGATGCCGATACGCAGAAACAGGGCGCTGGTCAGGGATAGAAAATACGCCGCGCACAGAATGGCGCTTAAGGGAACGATGGGGGTTGCCTGCTGGGAACTGCGCTCGAACAGGATAACCAGTACCACAAATCCGGTCAGGAAAACGATCCTCAAAACCATGATCGTTTTGACCCGAAGGAGCAGTTCCTTGTCCGGGTTGTCCCTTATTGGGGTCATTGCATTACCAGTCGGAAACGGGGAAAAGTATTGACGGCCGCCTGCCCCACCGTTGCGGGTCCGGAACGGTTACATGGTTTCGCCCATTTTGAAGATGGGAAGGTACATGGCCACCACGATAAAACCGACCACGCAGCCCAGGAAAACCATCAGCATGGGTTCGAGAAGAGCGGTCAAACCTTCCACGGCGGTATCCACTTCTTCATCGTAAAAATCGGCGATTTTGGTCAGCATGGCATCGAGGGCGCCGGCCGATTCACCAACGTCGATCATCTGGATCACCATGGCGGGGAACACGTTTTCACGGGCCAGCGGGGCGGCGATGGTTTCACCTTCCTTGATGGCTTCGATGGTATTTAAAATCGCGATCTCGATAATTTTGTTTCCCGCGGTGCGGGCACAGATATCCATGGCTTCAATCAGGGGAACGCCGCTGGAGATCAGGGTTCCCAGCGTCCGTGAGAATTTGGCGGTCGATACTTTCTTGATGAGCATCCCGAAAACCGGCACTTTCAGGACCAGACGGTCGATTTCGATATTCCCGCGCTCGGTGGCGTACACGCGTTTGAACAGGAAAAAAAACAGGATGGGGCCGCCGAAAATGAAATACCACTGATGGCGGAAAAAGTTACTGATGGCCATAACGATGGCGGTCGGGCCGGGCAACTCCGCACCCCCTCTCTCGAACATGGTGGCGAACGTCGGAATCACGAAGACCATGAGAAAGGCCACGACCACAAAAGCCACGGTGACGATGGCGCCGGGATAGACCATGGCGGCTTTGACTTTTTTCTTGAGCGCCATAGCCTTTTCGATATAGGCCGCCAGGCGGGACAGGATGGTGTCCAGAATACCGCCGGCCTCCCCGGCTTCCACCAGGTTGCAGTACAGGGAATCGAAGATTTTCGGGTGCCGTCTCAGGGCGTCGGACAGATTAGCTCCGGATTCGATATCGGTTTTGACCTTCGTGATGGCCTCGCCGAAGGTCTTATTGTCCGCTCCCCGTCCCAGGATTTCCAGGCATTGCACCAGCGGCAGACCGGCGTCGACCATGGTGGAAAACTGGCGGGTGAAGATGACGATGTCGCGCTCGGTGATTCTTCGTTTTTTGGGACCGAGAAAAGCGCTCTCGGATTTTTTCCTGACGCTGTCGACCTTGATGTTCTTCTGCTTCAGCTTCCCTAGCGCGCCCTGTTCGTTTTCGGCTTCTATCTCGCCGGCTTGAACCTTTCCATTGATCGTTGTTTTGTATTTATATGTCGGCATAGTGTGCTCTTACCCTAGACAGCGGAACCCTAATGTTGCGAGGAAAAGGAAGAAATGATACTGCGCGTTTTTTCCAGTTCCAGTCCGATCTTGGACAACTGGTCGCTGGTGTACCGCAACCGGTCGACCAGGGCTTTGACGATGGCCTGAATATCTTCGGGCAGTTGTGAAACGGTGGCTTCAAACTGCTCCCGGTCAATCACACCAATGGTAACGTTGCCCACAGCCACCACACTGGCGCTACGGGCCGATTGGGAAATCATACCCATTTCCCCGAATACTTCTCCCTTGCTCAGGGAATTGATCAGGATGCTTTTCTTATCCACCTTTTTGGTGACGTTGACTTGACCCTCCAGAATAATGTAGGCGTTGTTGCTGACAATGCCTTCCGATACGATGATGTCGCCGTTGGCGTATCGTTGAATATGCGGAGTGTTTTCAAATCCCATAATTAGAGTTTCCCGAGTGCGGTCATGGTCTCTCGATAGACCTTGTAAAAGTTATCATTTTCTGCGGTCGCCTTTTTCAAAATGGTTTCGAGCTGATCCATTTCGTTCTGGTTGATCACCAGGTTCACACTGTGGGCCAGGGCTTCCATGTGATCCAAAGTCTTGAAATTGCCGCCGATCAACGCCACAAAAGTTTTGCGGCGGGTGTCCATGGGCATATCTTTGATATATTCATAAAGCGGGCTGGACTCCAATGTAGTGTCGCCAAAATTTTCATGAAATGCAACCACATGGTACTGATTGAATTTGAGTTTATGGACCGCGTGTTCAGGCGATTTGGCGCTCTGCAATTTATACTCTAATTCAGTTAATG
This sequence comes from Nitrospina sp., assembly GCA_004357365.1. Classification (GTDB taxonomy): domain Bacteria; phylum Nitrospinota; class Nitrospinia; order Nitrospinales; family Nitrospinaceae; genus SZUA-226. The sequence goes on along the minus strand of SMVT01000063.1, from coordinate 15,465 downwards.
CGGTGGTCCAGAGGTCGTGGTTTTTCTTGTCCAGGATCAGGGCGATTTTGTCGTGCTCATCGTAAATTTCAAAGGCCTCATCATTGTCATCAAATTCTTCATCCATCACCATGGATGCGGCATCCACCGCACCACCCTCCTCCTCTTCGCCGAAGCCCGGCGCCGGTTGCGGCGGCTGTAAATGCTGGTCCACCCGCATCTTGGTCTTGCACCCCGGACAGGTTAAATTGAACGCTTGGCCTTGGGGGACCTTATCGTCGGGGATATTGATTTCCCTGGAACAACTGGAACACGTTATCTGCATACCCACATCTCCAACACGGGGCTCGATCAGGCCCGTTTCTTTTTAAGTTTGACCTTACCGGTGGTTTCCCGGTCGTATTTTTCGTCCATGGCCAGGCCTTCGATATCTGTGGTTTTTTCACCTTTGCCGGCTTTGATGGTGTCGATTCCGCGGGCCACCACGGCTCTGCGCGTGGCGTAGGCCCTGGCGGTTTCTTCCGAAATCTGCCCTTCAACGTACAGCTTGATGATATGCTGGTCGAAAGTCCACATGCCGTAGGCGTCGCCATTCCGGACGATGTCATAAAACGTCTTGTCCTCGGTTTCGCCGTTGAGAATTGTATCCTTGACCCGCATGTTGTTGGCCATGATCTCGAGCAGCGCAATACGCCCACCGCCTACCTTGGGCACCAGCCTCTGGCTGATGATCCAGCGCAGGGAGTCCGCCAGGCGAATGCGAATTTGCCGTTCCTCTTCCTGGCCGAACATACCGATGATGCGGTTGATGGTCTGGCCGGCGTCCACGGTATGCAGGGTGCTCATGACGAGGTGACCGGTCTCGGCGGCGCTCATGCCGACCTCGACGGTTTCCCGGTCGCGCATCTCACCCACCAGGATCACCTTGGGGGCCTGACGCAGGGCGGCCCGGAGACCGTTAACGAAGGTATCGAAATCGCCGCCCAGCTCCCGCTGGTTGAAGGTGGAACGCAGCTGCGGGTGGACAAATTCCACCGGATCTTCCAGAGTGATGACGTGCACCGATTTTTCATGGTTGATCTTGTTGAGCATGGCCGCCAGCGTGGTGGTTTTACCGCTGCCGGTGGCGCCCGTGACCAGGATCAATCCGTTTTTCTCTTCCGCCGCTTTTCCGAATTGCGGCGGCAGTTTCAATTCTTCGATCGAAGGAATCCGGGTTTCGAGCTTTCTCAGCACGATACTGTAATTGCCCCGTTGCGAAAAAATGTTGACGCGGAAACGAGCCTTGCCTTGAATATAATACGAACAGTCGCAGGAACCGCTCTTGAGGAGAATTTCCGTCAGCCGCCGGTCGGAATTGATCAGGTTCAAGGCAATCACTTCGGCCTGAAAGGGGGTGATCTGCGGGATCGGCGGGTTCACCGGCACGTCCACCAGCTTGCCGTTGACTTCCACCTGGAAGGTTTTGCCAACGGTGATGTTCAGGTCGGAGATGTTTCCATACGCCTCCAGCATGGTGGTCAGGATGTAATCGATTTCCGCTTTTCGCATATACTGCCTATAGAAATTCGGGAGGTTCTTTCAAATACTGAACAAATCTCTCCTTGACGACAGATTTGTCATACGCGTCTTCCGGGCTGATCTTCTTGGCCTGCAGGGCTTCCAGAATCGCGTCGTCCAAAGATTGCATGCCGTACTTCTTGCCGGTTTGAATAACCGACGGAATCTGGAAGGTTTTCCCCTCGCGAATCAGGTTGGACGTCGCCGGGGTGACCACCAGAATTTCCAGCACGGCGATCCGGCCCTTCTTGTCGATCCGTTTGAACAGGTTCTGGGCTATTACGCCTTTCAAACTTTCCGACAGAGTGGTGCGAATCTGCGCCTGCTGGTTCGCGGGAAACACGTCGATGATGCGATCCACGGTTTTAGCCGCGCTCTGGGTATGCAGGGTGCCGAACACAAGGTGACCGGTGGAGGCCGCCTCCAGGGCCAGCTCGATGGTTTCCAGATCCCGCATCTCGCCCACCAGAATAATATCCGGGTCTTCCCGCAAGGCGCCGCGCAACGCGGCTTTAAAACTCTGCGTGTGCAGTCCCACCTCGCGATGGTTGACCACACAGCCTTTGCTTTTATGAACAAATTCGATCGGGTCTTCTACGGTCAGGATGTGGGATTTTTTGTTGCGGTTGACGTAATCGATCATCGCCGCCAGCGTCGTGGACTTGCCGCTACCGGTGGGACCCGTCACCAGCACCATGCCCTTGTGCAACATGGCCAGCTTGTTGAGAACCGATGGCAGACCCAGCTGTTCGGCCGTCAGGATTTCGCTGGGAATTTCCCGGAAGACGGAGCCGATGCCCCACTTCTGCTGAAAGTAGTTGCAACGGTAGCGGGCCAGGTTGGGCACCTCGTAACCAAAGTCGATATCCCCGGTCTCCTCAAACACCTTGATCTTGTTTTCCGGACAAATCTCATACAGGAGGGCCTTGAGTTCGTCGTTTTCCATGACCTTGTATTTGACGCGTTCCATATCTCCATGCACGCGCAAAATCGGCTGGGAACCCGATATCAGATGGAGGTCGGAGGCTCCCTGATCGTTCATCAGTTTGAAAAAAGCGTCTATTTTAGCCATAGTCAGTTGAGCAGTTCTGCGTTGACAGTCAGGTTGCGAATGACATTGTCCGGACTTTCCGGCAATTCCAATGGTTGATTATTCAACATCAATTCCGTGGCCCGCCGGTTGCCGATGGTCATCACGATGACGTTTTTCGCCTCGATGGTTTTGGAACCGCCCGCGGGCAAAATAAAATCTTGGTCCCGCTGATCATCCACCGTCAGGTTGAACCACGCGTTCTCGTTTACCCGAATCACCAGCCGCAACGAGAGATCCACCATCGTCATTGCGGTAGAAACGTCTTCCGGCTGTGAAACTATTTGATCTTGAAGGTCTTTCAGTATATCATCTTTTTCAGAAACTGTAACTGTATTTTTAATAGGGGGTTGCCCCACCGGGGTTCTGGAGGGCTCTCCGGTAGTGGCGGCTGTCGCTGGCGGATGGCCAGGCTCAGCGGCGTCCGCCGGGGCGGATTTCGGGAGCTCGCCTTCGGATGGAGGGCCACCGGCCTCTGCGGGGGCGGTGGATTCGGCCTCCTGCGCCACCTCCGGCAGGCTGTTATCGACCTCCAGGGGAGCCGCCGACCGCGGCTCCCGGGTCGGCTCGGGGGTGGCATCCCCACTGCTGGTCAACCAGTAGATCCCGGACACAATAATGATCAATGCCGCCCCAATCCCCAAACCCGCTTTCAGCAGAGAGTTGTCAGGACTTTCCGGCACCTCCGCCACGGCTTCCGTTTCCGGAGAGGGAAAGGCCTCGCTTTCCGGACCGGTGCCGCTGATTTCATGGTAAGCCGCCAGCAATTCGTCGGTATTCAGCCCGATGGCCTGGCCGTAAGCCCGAATAAATCCCTTGATGTACACTTCTCCCGGTAAATCCTCAAACCGGTTTTCCTCCAGCGCCGTCAAAAAGCGGGTGCTGATTTTGGTGCTGTGAGCGATCTTGTCCAGCGCAATGCCGCGCAGTTCTCTTTCATGTTTCAAATAGGAGCCAAAATCTTCGGACATATTATTTTTTGGCGGATAACTTATTCAGGATTTCCTTGGAAACCCTGGCTTGTTCACTTAAAGGTTCCAATTGGATGACTTCCGTGAAATGTTTCCGCGCTTTCCCCATTTTTTTACTTCGGTAATAGATTTCGCCCAACGTGAAGTGGGCGCTGAGCAGTTTGGGATTCAGTTCCAGCGCTTTGAGCAGAGACGTCCGGGCCAAGTCCCATTGCTGGGATTCCTTGTAGACCAGGGCCAGATTGAGCCTTATCTGATCGCTGTCATGGATATCCAGCGCCCTCAACCAGGCCTTTTCAGCCTTGGGCAGGTCCCCTTTGCGGTAATAGCTGTAAGCTACCCAGTTTAAAAGTTGAATGGGGTCGATGATGTTGGGCCGGCTTAAAGCCCGGTTCAAATAGAAAAGGGCGTTGTCCCACTGGCTTTTCTGCACGTACAACCGACCCAGCTGGCGATAGGTACCCACAAATTCCGGATCGACCTTGATGGCGCTCAAATACATACGTTCGGCCTTGTCCAGTTCCAGGTTTTTAAAATAAGCATTGCCGAGCGCGACGCGATACATGGGTTCTTTCGGAGCCAGACGGATCGCCTCTTGCAGTTTTTTATTTCTTTCCTGTTTCAGGTGACCCACGCCCCGGGCTTCTTCAAATTTTTTATGGGCCAGCAGTTTTTTATCTCCCGGACTCACTGTGGTGCAGGCTCCGGAAAACAACAGCAGGCCAGCCAGCATCGAAAACAGCAGCCAGGCTCGGCGGGAAGGCGGATGGTGTGAATGTATTCTCATAGATTTCCTTATATTTGATATAAAGGATAAAATTAATTATATCAATTATATCAAATACTTAAAAATATTCAACCCGTCCGGGATACAGACTGTGGGAATGTAAATATAGTATTAGACTAACCGAATACCAGCGAGGGGGAAATCATTTTTTTGGGGTGCCCTGTGGGGTGGCGGAGCGAACCTGGGCCCCGCCGGGGTCCATCTCCTGCATAGGCATGGCCCAGGAAAGGTCCCCCGGCCTGCCGGGGTGGTTGTCAGGGGGAATTTACATCAAAACCGCCTTCGCGGAATAGACCATGTTTCTCAGCCCGTTGGTGGAATCCTCCACCGCCGTGGCCTCGTACCCGCAATGGGCAGTGCAGTCCTTGCATTTGTGATGATTGCGGTGACCGTACTTCTCCCATTCGGTGTCGTTTATCAACTCGTCAAAGGTTTCGGCGTAACCCTCGTCCAAAAGATAACAGGGTTTTTGCCAGCCCAATACCGAATAGCTGGGGTTACCCCAGGGAGTGCAGTCGTAATCCCGCTTGCCCTCCAGAAATTCGAGGTAAAACGGCGAGTGGCTGAAGTTCCAGCGGCCGTTGGTATTTTTCGACAATAGTTCCCTGAAAAATTCCTGGGTTTGGTGCCGCCCGAAAAAATGCTCCTGCGAGGGGGCATCCGAGTATTGAAACGCCGACGCCACGGTCATGCCGTCCAAGCCCAGAGGTTTGAGGTGGTCAAGAAATTTCTCGGCGTACTCCACCGTTACCCCGTCAAAGAACGTGGTATTGGTGGTGACGCGAAAGCCGCGCGCCTTCGCCAGCTTGATGGCCGCGATCGCCTGGTCGTAAACTCCCTCTTCGGCGCAGATATGATCGTGATGTTCCTTCATCCCGTCGAGATGAATGGAGAACGTCAGGCGCGGGGTTTTGGGCATCCGGTCCAGATACCGGTCCAGCAACAAAGCGTTGGTGCACAGGTACACGTAACGGCCCTGATCGATCAATCCCTTGACGATGCCCACGATATCGGGATGAATCAGCGGTTCACCGCCAGCCACCGAAACGATGGGCGCGCCGCATTCCTCCGCGGCGTTCATGCAGTCTTCGACCGTCAGATATTTTTTTAAAATTTCGTTGGGCTTCTGGATCTTGCCGCAGCCGATGCATTCCAGATTGCATCGGTACAACGGCTCCAGCATCAGCACCAGCGGGTACTTCTTGCGCCGCATCAACTTCTGTTTGAAAATGTAAAACCCGACTGCCAACGCCTGTCCTAGTGGTATGGCCATAATCCATCACTTTCAATTCGTGGATGTGAATGATTCAAATAAAAACGCCGACCCGGGATTGGTGTGCCTGCGCTCCTGAACCTGTTACAATTCAATCAATTGCCGGAGCCTGGTCATTAATCATCAGTCTCAAAAACCCGGTAAACCTTACACCCTGCAAATTTTATTGAGGCGGGTCCACGCAAAAATATATACTGGGACCGTTGCAACAACCCTGGACCCCGCATGCAAGGAATGACGCCTTGAAAAAATTTGCCGTCCTGATGGGCCTCGCACTCATCGCCCTGATTGTTGACGGAACATTGAGTTACGATATTTTCGATTCCCGCCCGGAAACCCTTAAATTGTGGTTGGCTGTGGCTCTGATTGCGATTCTGGGGCTGGTCATCGTGGTGGCGGATCATTCCAAATCCCACCACGATGGGGATGACTCCCGGTAACGCTGCACTCTTTCCAACCCCCCTGAAACCACGCTAACCGCATCGGAAACTGATAATTTAGGGAAAGAGTTCAGCAATATTACCCCGCCGCTTGAGGCAAGGCAAGGGAATTTTTGAATCGTATAACCAATTAAGGGTAAAGGAGTTAGGCCGTTTTAGAGGGGACTATTGCAGCCGGGTGGGCTCCGGCTGAGGGCCGGTCACCCGGCCAGCGTGACGCTGGACCCATTTTTAAATTGCGCCCAGTGGTCATCGCTTGCCGTTAGCCGCCAGCAAGTTGCCTCCCTCGCTAGAGGGTCACCCGGCTCAACAGGGCATAGGGTTCCACCGGGCCGGGGGCGGGCATCCATACACAGCCGTTGCCGCCGTGGGCGACGGTCACGGATTCCCCTTTTTTATTTTCGATGGCTTCGATTTTAAAATAGCGCTGGCCGCCGGGTGCAATGTATTCCACTTCGTCGCCCACCTCGATGCGGTTTTTGACTTCCACTTCCATCCATCCGCCGGCGCGTTCGCCCTTCACCTGCCCGGCGAACACCTGCGGCAGGTGGTCCTCCTGCGGCGAATCGAACCGCTCGGTTTCATGGTCGGCGTTGGGAATAAGAAACGCCGAGGTGAAACCCCGGTTGGCGGTTTTGTTGAGCTCCTCCAGCAGTTGCGGATCGAACTTCAGGCCCCGGGCCATGTCGTCGATCGCCCGCCGGTAGTTGCGCACCACCACCGACAGATAATAAATCGTCTTGGAGCGGCCTTCGATCTTGAACGAACATATCCCGGCATCGCGCATCTGTTTTAAAAACTCAATGGTGCGCAAGTCCTTCGAGTTCATGATGTAGGTGCCGTGCTCGTCTTCGTCCACCGGCATCAGCTCCCCGGGGCGCTGTTTCTCTTCTATATAATAGTCGCCGGTCAGCGCTGCCGGATTGTGCAGGTTCTGGAGAGGTGCGGTTTCGTCCGCCTGGTTGTACAGGTTGTACTCCCACCGGCAACTGTTGGTGCAGGTGCCCTGGTTGGCGTCGCGGTGATTGAAATAATTGGACAACAGACAGCGTCCGGAATAGGCGATACAGATCGCACCATGCACGAAGGACTCCAGCTCCATCTCCGGCACGCGCTGATGAATGTCCTCGATTTCCGTCAGCGACAACTCACGCGACAGAATGATGCGCTGGACTCCCAGCTCCTGCCAGAACTGCACCGAGGACCAGTTGATGGTGTTGGTCTGCACCGACAAGTGCACCGGAATCTCCGGAAACTCTTTGAGCGCGAAGCGGATCATCCCAGGATCGGCCATGATGAAGGCATCGGGCCGCGCCTCGGCGAAATACGCCAAGGACTTTTGAAACGACTCAATCTTGCGGTTGGGCGGCAGGATGTTGGCGGTGATGTAAATCTTTCTGCCCCGCTGATGCGTGTGTTCGATAGCCGCTTGCAGTGTCGCGTCCTTGAACGGATTCTCCCGGGCGCGCAGGGAAAACTTCGGGATGCCCGCATACACCGCGTCCGCACCATAGGCGAAAGCGTAATCCATCTTTTCCGGGCTCCCCGCCGGAGCCAATAGTTCAGGAACCGTGCTCATTTATTCCATCCTGCCGTTAAAGATTCGATGCCCTGATTATATAGAAATGTTCCCAAGAGTAAAACCCAATCAACGCGGACAATCTTTGGCGGGTTGGAAACCCATATCACGAGCCTGCTGGCGGCTGTGGAAGATGAGCGCCTGCCGGGGACGGCTCAGCCGGTAATGTTTGCAGGTGGGCCAGCGAAACTTTTTCGTTCTGCGGTTGCCGACCATCCCGTAATGAAAAATCCGGTCGTAGTCCACCTGGCTGGCGGTGGCGGGTAACTCCGGAAGGGTCGATTCGCGGCGGAACTCCCACGGCGGGATAGGCTCCTTCTCCACCCACAGGCCGAGCCGGTTCTGAAAGGCGCCCTGCTCCAATCTCTGCAGGCGCGGGTTCCTGACAGGACTCACCCGGTAATACCAGGCCAGCCCGGCATGCACCAATTCCTCGTTAAGCACCCGGCCGTCCTCAATGATCACGGTGCCGACGCGGCGGTCATATTTATCAATAAGGGAAATGTTCACCCGCACGCGGCGGCCCAGCGCCAGCTCCTCGGTAAACCGGCGCGCCTGTTGGCCGAACACCTGGCCCATCTCCGGCGCGTCGACCTCCGCCAGCCGTATCTTATACAGGGAAGACCCGCTCTGCAGCGTGAGCGTATCGCCATCGTGTACCACCACAACCTGACCCGTCAGGGTCTGGCCCGCCGCCACCAGCCACATCGATAACAGAGCCCCTGTGAAATTCATAATCATCTATACATTATAAATCACATAGGGAGTAAAATGGCGGCATGAATATCCTTCTATACGGCGCAGGAGCGGTGGGACTGGGCCTGGCCTCCTGCCTTTTGAAATCCGGGGAACAGGTCGACCTCATCGGCCGCCGGGAAACGGTCGACGCCCTTAAACAAAACGGATTGCAACGCACCGGCCTGTTCGGCGACTTCACCGCCGCGCCCGAATCTTTCGGCGCGTACGCTTCACTCACGGAACTGCCGCCAACCGATTACGACTGCATACTGGTCTGCACCAAATCGTTCGACACGCTCACCGCGGCGCAACAAATCGCCGGCATGCCGTTACTGAACAACGCATCGAGCCCCATCGTGCTGTGCCAGAACGGCTGGGGCAACGCCGAAATCTTTGCCGAAACGTTTCCGAAGGACCGTATCAAAAGCGCCCGAGTGATTACCGGATTCCGCCGTCCGCAAAAACATCAGGTCGATATCACCGTGCATGCCGACGCCATCCACCTCGGTTCGTTGTTCAGCGGTGACGTGTCCGGACTGGCACCGTTGAGTGCGGCCATCGACGCGGGCGGCATCCCGTGCCAAGTCACCGCCACCGTCAGCCAGGATTTGTGGGCGAAGATGCTCTACAACTGCATGCTCAACGGTTTGAGTACGGTGTTCGACGTGCCGTACGGTGTACTGGGCGAGTCGCCGCACACCCGCGAACTGATGGAGAACATCGCGCATGAAGTGTACGCGGTGATGACCGCCGCCGGGTATGCCACGCATTGGACCAGTGCCGAAGACTATATCGATACCTTTTACAAGCACCAATTGCCGCCGACCACCAGCCACGAACCGTCGATGCTGCAGGACATCCGCGCCGGCAAACAGACCGAGATCGACGCCTTGAACGGCGCCGTCATGCAGTTGGGACAAAAACACAACCTCCCCGTCCCTTACAATATTGCCATTTACCGAATAATTAAATTTATGGAAAATCAATAAAAAATAATACTGAAACATTATGTTGCTTTTTCAAAATCCCGCTCTTAATGAGATCCCGGGCACTGGAAGATATGATTTGTTGCAGTTGGGCCGATCTGTCTCCGGCAAATGGAGATTGAGTGTAAAATAACAAGTGAGGAGGATTACTATGACAAACAATCACGATTACCAGCAGCTTTCCGATGATTGGCGACATCGCGATCAACTTACATGGCAGCTACCCTCCGTCTTGGTAGTAATAACCGGAGCTTTGGTCGCGATAGTCCATGAATTCCAAAACCTCGACCAGGTGGGAAATTACCTGCTGTGGGGAGGTCTCATCTTTGCTGGCCTCCTGACCATAGCATTGGGGCAAAATCTCTATTTCCAAACAGTCGCAGAGGATTTGATGGATGCAATGGGGTCCGGTGAGGCAGTTAGGGGAAGCAGCATTCCCAGGCGTAGGGAACCTGGACCAAGTTTCGTAGCATTTATAAAGAGGGGTTTAGTTAAGGTGGGATCAACTGGCCTCTTTGTTCTGAGCGCCGGCCTTACCGGCTTTCTTGGGTTTCTGATAAGCAAACCATATTTTGAAAGCGAAACAAATTTCATATTGTGGGTCGGGACAGGAATTATCGTGGTGGGTTTAACGGTATTGATAAACTTAACAATTTACGCGTGTCACAAGCAAGCATCGAATCTACCCAAGGAAGAAAAGGACAACCCATAATGTTCGATGTCTGCGTAGTTGGCCACATAACGAAGGACGTCGCAAACACCGCTGACGGTGAAATCCAGATGCCTGGTGGCACGGCCTATTATACCTCTATCGCTTTGAAGAATCTCGGCATGAGTGTTGCGGTGATTACTAAACTGCGTGATCAAGATACTTTCCTTTTAAGCGAATTGGAGAAAAAACACATCCCTGTTTTCTTAGGAGAAAGTGACCGGACGACGACGTTTAAGAACGTGTATTCAGATGACACCCATACGAGGGAGCAGTGGGTGAAAGACGTGGCGAAGCCGTTTTCAGTCCACGACGCATCGCGCTGCGAAGCCAGAATTTTCCATCTTGGCCCGTTGATGAAAGATGACATTCCCCTTGAAGTAATCCGGTTTCTAGCAGGCAGGGCAGAAATATCGCTCGATGTGCAAGGGTTCGTGAGAGACGTTGAAGAGAGAAATCGAGGCTGGGCGCGAGTGAGACCTGTAGCGTGGCAAGAGAAAACGGCAGCGCTTTCCTTCGTGAACCTATTAAAGGTTAACGAAGAAGAGGCGAGAATTCTGTCGCATGAACGGGATCTGACAGACATTGCCGTCGAACTATCAAAATTCGGTCCGGAAGAAGTGATTATAACCCGTGGGAGTAATCCCTCATTGGTCTACGCCAATGGTGAATCATGCGAGGTTCCCGCTTATTCACCTAAGAAGACAGTTGCTGTTGACCCGACCGGTTGTGGCGACACTTACATGGCTGGATATCTCTTCTATAGACAGAAAAGCACCAAACTTGATGAAGTGGGTAAATTTGCGGCGATGACCACCTCCCTAAAGTTGGAACGAGACGGCCCGTTTAGAGGTAACCGAGAAGACGTCAGAGATTTTGCCAATGCCGTTGGACAGCCTTCGCCTTAAACGGCCTGACGGCTTGAGCCGAAGACAATGGTTGAGCTCTTGACGGTAGACCTGTCTCGCCTAACCCACGCCTGCAACGGACGCAGTTGACATCCGCGCCGGCAAACAGACCGAGATTGACGCTTTAAACGGCGCCGTCGTCTCATTGGGCAAACAACACGGCGTCCCCACCCCCGCCAACACCACCGTCACCCGCATAATCCAGTTCATGGAAAGTAGACCCAATAAGTAGCCCCAAACACCTCCAAACATTTTAAATCCATTGAAAAAGGCTGACTTACGAATAATTTCAGTTTCCCTGTCAACCGATCTCTTCCTCGCGCGTTTTAGTGGATAGTGGCAACAAATCCGTTACACTATTTAAAATAAAAAGGAGAGGCACAATGTTGAAGAAATTGATTTTTGGAGTGTTCGGCCTGCTGATCGCGATCCCTGCAACCACCGCCCTGGCGCATGAAGGCGGACCCGGCCAGAAAATCCAGGACCGGTTGGATCATAAAGGCGACGTCATCAACCAGCGGTTGGACGCCAAAGGGGCCGCCATCAATAACCATCTGGACCAAAAAGGCGCTGCCATCAACGACCGTCTCGACCGGAAATCGCAATGGGCCGCCGACCACGGTAAACTGGGACTGGCCAAGCGGCTCGACCGCAAGGGTAACCGGATTGAAAAGCGTTTGGACCGCAAAGGGAATAGAATAGAGAAGCGGCTCGACCGTAAAGGCAACCGCATCGACAAACGCCTCGACCGCAAGGGTAAGCGCATGCATCGCAAAATGCATCGCCGCGCGAATCACGGACGGTAACTCAAATGAAACACCGGCAGAGGGGTTCCCCTTCCGCCGGAATCTATTTCGTTGAACCTGTTTCAGGGAACGCATGCGGATGGAACGCCGGACCATGGACGACTTTCTGGCATCGGTTGAACGGCGCGCCTTCCGCATGGCCGAGTTCGCCACCCGCAACCCAGACGAAGCGTTGGACATCGTGCAGGACGCCATGATACGTTGGGTCAGCAATTATGCCGGCCGGCCGGAGACGGAATGGCAGCCGCTATTTATCCGGATCCTGCAGAACCGCATCCGCGACTGGCACCGCAGAAAAAATGTGCGTGACCGCTGGGACGGGATGCGCACCTTATGGCGCGGGGCGGGGGGGGAAGAAGGCGAGGATCCCATTCAAACCCTGGCCGACCCGAAAGGCAAACATCCCGGCGAGCAGGCGACGCTTACGGATTCCACGAAGGCGCTGGACGCGGCGCTCACCACCCTGCCCTGGCGCCAGCAACAGGCGTTTCTCCTGCGCGCCTGGGAGGAGATGAGCGTGGCCGACACCGCCCGCGCCATGCAATGTTCCCAAGGCTCGGTCAAAACCCATTACTCGCGGGCCGTGCACAGCCTGCGACGATTACTGGAAGATCACTGGCCATGAACGAACAAGAAAAAGAAAAACGATTCATCGCGAACGTCAAAAAGGCATTGGACCTCGGTGAGGAAAATCTTGACGCAGGGACCCAATCCAAACTCACCCGCATTCGGCACCAGGCCTTGGACGCCGGCGAACACAAGGAACCCTCTATCAGACGATGGTTCATGCTGCCCGTGGCAGGAGTGGCCACCGCCTGCGCCATCATCCTGGGGGTAGCCATTTATTTAAAACCCCCCGGCGGCCTGCCACCGAATCTGGAGGATCTCGACCTTTTGGCAGCGGAGGAGAACCTGGAATTTTACGACGGCCTCGAATTCTACGCCTGGCTGGCCGAGGCAGAGATCGATGTCGGGTAGGGCCAGCTGGTTTCACATGATCATTCTGTGCGGGCTGTTGAGTTCACCGGCCATGGCGCAGGAGACGGCCATTGGAAAGACCGGCGGCCCGCCAGCCGAGGTGGATACAGAAAACCCGTCCATGGACCTGCTGGAGTTTCTGGGAGATTGGGAGACGGATGACGGTGAGTGGATCGATCCCGAAGAAATGGAACAGATCGAATTACAGGAACCGGAGCATGCGAATGATGAAGCACCGCAACCCTAAGTTCATCGGAATCGCCGCGGTCGCGTTGGCCCTGTTAATCACCCTGGCGGAGCCCGCCCGCGCGCAGGAAGCCGGCGTGCCGTGGGAGCAATTGAGCCGCGACGAGCAAAGCGCGCTGAAATCCTTCGCGGGGAGATGGGATCAACTGCCGCCCGCCAAGCAGGCGCGGCTTAAAAAAGGCGCCCACCGTTGGGCCCACGCTACGCCCCAACAGCGCCGTCTCATGAAGCAACGGCTGAAAACCTGGAAACAGATGTCACCGGACCAGCGGCGCCATATCCGCAACAAGTTCCAGCGGTTCAGCAAAATGCCGCCGGAAAAGCGCCAGCAGTTGCGCCGCGCCCGCAAATGGTTCAACAATCTGCCGCCGGAGAAAAAACGGCAACTGCAAAAACGCTGGCAGAGCCTGCCATCGGATCAAAGAAAACAATTCCTCAAGCGCCAGCACCGCAAGCATTCGATGCAGCGGAAACTCCGCAACATGACGCCCGACCAGCCCCGAAAGTTCAAACAACGGATGCAACAACGCCAGCAGAGGTGAATTCATTGGCGATAGAATAAATTAAGAAGGCAAAAAACCCGCCTCCCTTTGGGGATGGCGGGTTTTTCATAGCTGGCTCCGGAGACAGGACTTGAACCTGTAACCCATCGGTTAACAGCCGATTGCGCTACCATTGCGCCACTCCGGAAGGGTAGGGTTCTTCAATTTTCTGTGAGGCCAAGGGTCCCTAATTTAAGGAAAATTAAAGCCCCGGTCAAGGGAAAAGGGCTCAAGGAAAAAGCCCCCTAACCCCCTTCGGAGAAGGGGGGATTACAATCTCCCCCAAATCAGCTCCGGGCCAAGCTGGGTCCAGCCGCACGCTGGGCGGAGTCACTCCGCAGGTAACAGTTGAAACTGGCGAAAATAACTTATCGGACGCATCCCTACGTCTCTGCGAAATGACCTCCGGCGGTTCGCCGGTCAACCCTCTATTTCCATGCGGCCTGCCATGGCTTTCTTGAGCGTCACCGGGTCGGCGTATTCGATATCCCCACCGACGGGCAATCCGGTGGCGATGCGCGTCACTTTCACCCCGGCGCCCTTCAGCATGCGGGCGATGTAGATGGCGGTCGACTCGCCCTCCATATCGGGGTTGGTGGCGAGGATGACCTCGCGGATGCCGTTTTTTCCGACTTTCGTTTTCAAATCCTCGGTGGTCAGATCCTGCGGCCCGATGCCATCCAGCGGCGAGATCACCCCCATCAGCACATGGTACTCACCTCGGTAGTCGCCCATGTTCTCCATCACGTACACGTCGTAGGGCTCCTCCACCACGCAGATCTGCTGGTGGTCGCGCTTCGGGTCCTGGCAGATGTCGCACGGGTTCACCTCGGTGATGCCGTGGCAGTTGGAACAGAGGATGACCTTGTCCTTGATGTTGAGGATGGCGCGCGCCAGTTTCTCGACCCGCTCCTTGTCCCCGCGCATCAGGTAAAACGACAAGCGTTCCGCCGTCTTCTGGCCGATGCCCGGCAGGCGTTTCAATTCTGCGATCAGTTCTTTAACCGCGGCGGGTCGTTTCATGGGAGTTCACTATTTTTAGGTTTTCCAGTCGGACGGAGAATAAAACGTGGCTGGGTCGTTTAACCACCGAATGTCGCTTGCACTGCCGTTCCTCATTGAACACGGCCGGCGGGGGCTCCCCGCTTATGGAAAGAGTCCGGGGATTTTGATGCCGCCGGTGAGTTTGCTCATCTCTTCCTGCGCCAGCTCCTTGACCTTGCGGTGCACCTCGTTGACGGCGCCGGCCACCAGGTCCTCCAGAATGGCGCGGTCTTGCATGTTGATCAACTCTTCGTCGATGTGCACGTGCAGGATTTCGTTGTTGCCGTTGGCAGTGATCGTCACCATGCCGCCGCCGGTGGAGACTTCGATCTGTTTTGTGGCGAGTGTGTCCTGAATTTCAGCGAGCTTCGATTTCATCTCCGCCGCCTGCTTGAACATGTCGCCCATGCCTTTAAACATAATTCTCCTTATGAATGCGCGCGGAGTACTTTCGCGCGTAACTATATAAATTCATGGCACAGCAAAGACGGGAAACCTAAATCCCCCGAGCCCCCTTCAAGAAGGGGGAGCATGGAATAGCGCTCAACAACTTCCGCTTGCCGTTAACGGTCAGCCAGTCACCCCCCTCGTCAGAGGGTTAGCGGATGACGATGCCGCCGAAAACATCCAGCGCGTCTTTTAATATTTCCTCTTCGGATGCGGACCCTTTTTTGCCAGACCCCTTGCTTGTGGGTTGCTCCGGCTCGGCAGCCGCCGGAGCGGATGAAGCCAACTCCAGTTTTATTTTAATGTCCGGTTGGCCGCACACCTCAGCCACCGCTGCTTTCAAAGCCGCAAAGTTCTCTTCCTTTTCCACCAGGCCCAAGGT
>SMVT01000062.1 GCA_004357365.1 Nitrospina sp. | reverse complement strand
TAAACCAGATAAATTGTTCAGCCTGCTCCGCCCAAAAGCCATCCGGATCCTTGATTGAACGCTCATACATTTCCCGGTACTGGTCCATGCTTTTGATCCAGGCGGTTTCGGAAACGTTGGCAGGGGGATCGTATATATCTGTCATGAAGAAAACTCCTCTCCAATCAATTTTAATAAAACGTATTTAAGTCTGCGACCGAACCGCCCGGGCGGCCTCGGTCAGGGTCCACAACCCGTCGGGGTTCTCGTGCTCGCCGTCCCGAAGCTTCAAAACCCAGGTGCGAAACCGGCCGTCCACCATTTTGGCGATCATCGAAAATCCTCCGCCGCTGGCGAATTGGTTGCTGATGTGAATGATTTTCCCGAACTTGTCCTTCTGGGACAAGGTTTCATCATATAAAGAATACATTTCATCCTTGGTCGGCAATCGCCAGTCGTCATATCCGGCAAATCGTTTCTCTTTGAGTTCCCGGACGTAATCCACGCTGTCCTGATAGTTGACCCATTTTTTCAGGTCGGTCATGGTGTCGGTTTTCTTCCACATCAATCCGGTTTTGCGGTCGCTCACCGTTTCGTCACCGTTATCAACAAAGCGTTCCTGTAAAGTCATGGGATAATCACCGGTATCACAAAAATTCCAAAGACTTAAAAACCAACGGTAGAGAATATCATTATTAAATCTTCAATTCAAAAGTTCTTCCCATTTCAGGCCGTTTGTGAAATAAAATCAGTATCCGGACAGGCATGGCGCCCTGGACTCACTTTTCCCGGAACATCCGAGCTTATGACTGCGACTCCGGAGGAGCTTCCTCCATTAAACATTTTACTGAACCAGCTGGACTGGAACCTGCAATGGCTCCAGCAGATGGAGAAGAACGAACCGACGGATTATTTTCGGGACGCGGCGCTCCAGCGTTTCGAGTTCACCTTCAACACAGCGGTGAAATGCATTCAGGGAGCCGCCCGGCAAATTCAGGACTCCTGTGATTCGCCGGAGAAATGCTTTGCACTGGCGGAACGTAAGGAATGGGTTCCCGGAGGAATCCCCTGGAAAAATATCGTGGAGGATTTCCGATCCATGAAAACCGACACCGCGCAGGAAAACGCCGATGCCCTATTCGCCAAACTCACGCAGTACCGCGAACTTTTTAAAACGCTGTTCGACCGGTTGTCCGCACTGGACGCGGATTCATAATTGGCTTTTGAGGGATTCGAACGCCTGCCGACGGTGGGACATGGAATTTTTTTCTTCCGAAGACATTTCGGCGTAGGTCCGGCTATCGCCTTCGGGAATGAAAATCACGTCCCACCCGAACCCCTGGCTGCCCCGGATTTTCCGGGCGATGAACCCCGTCACCCGGCCCTCCCCGACGACCAGGGTCTCGCCGTCGTACACCGCGGCCAGGCACACCGCTTCCGCCTGCCGGTTCTCAAACGGCTCCAGCATTTTCAGCATGCCCTCGCACCCGACACTGTTCTCGAACCACTTGACCAGAGCCCCGGGCAGACCGTTCCAGGCGGTGAAGATCAATCCGGAATCCTCCACCAGCACCGGACACTGCAATTCCTCCCAGGCCGCGGCCACTTTGTGCTCGACCAGTTGGCGGATATCGTTGGTCTGGATTTCGTGCAGGTGATCGACCGTTATCTGCTCCACATCGATCCCCAGAATGTCCCGGGCCTCGCGGACCTTGTTGGCGTTGCCGGTGACAAACTTCAATTGCTTCCAGATGGGAGGTTGATTCATAATACGGTCCATGGGGATTCCGCCTGTCTTGCCGGGACCCGGTGGATGTGATATAAGTGTGGCTTTTTATTCCCGAACGGATCAAACTGCAATGACTTTATTGTTCAAGCGGCCTCTCCTCTGGCTGATTATCATAGCCCTTTCGGCCGGCGGTTGCACCCGCCTCTTCGAAACCGATCAGGACTGGCAGGCCCGCAAGGCCCTGCAGGACCTGATGGCCATCCAGCAGAAATTCCACCAGGAAAACCAGCGCTACGCCCGCAACCTCGTCGAAATCGACCGATACCAGTTAAAATACCATACCGGAATCGTTTATCTCGAAATCCAAAAGGCCGGTAAGAATCATTACCGGGCCATCGCCCTGCCGGCGGAATCCAACACCGCCCGCGTGTTTGCCTATGATACGGAGCAGGGCGGTTATTATGAAATGGAGGAGGAGGAAGTCGCGCAATACGTGCTGGGCGCTTTGAACTTTATTCGCCAACAACAAAGCGAACGGGCGACGGTGGATACGTTTTCCGGAGTCATGCTGTTCGTCCTTCTGGTGTTCGGACTGCGCATGCTCAAACGCTATAAGGAACCAAAGGCCGGCGGGGTGTGGGGCGCTTACTTTCTAAGCCTGTTGCCGCTTTCCCTGGCGGTGGCGGCGCTCAACCATGTGAACAAGGACACCCGTCTTTCCACCGAATTGCTGGCCCTGATGGGAACGGCGGTTGCCGTGTCCCTGCTGTGTGCGGTCTTGGCCGGCCGGGGCCTGATTCGAATCCCCGCGCAGGGGGATCATCATGTTTTGAAGGGCATCGCCGCCTGCGTCCTGGTCATTTCCCTGTTCAATGGATTTATCCTGGCCAAAACCTACCATACTTACTCGCAGCCCAAGGAAAACACCCTGTATTTCAAAGAAGGTCGATAACGAGGGTGTGATGACTCGCCTTCCCGGTCCTGGGATGGGGTTTCGACTTTAAATGTTCAAAAAATTTATATGTTCCGTAACCGCAATTCAGGCTTTTCCCAATTTAAGCTGTTTTGATCCACCGTGTTCCCTCTGCGATAATGAATACAGGTAGGCGGCTAAGAAGCAGAATGCGATTGCGGGTGAGGCGGTGGGGCAAATTCAAAATATTTTGCTGTCAGGGGTATTAAAAGCAGGTGCCGCATCAGTTCGTGGGTGGGCGATCCTACGCTGATTTTTCCAGCAGAAGCTAACCGAGAGGTAACACATAGTAAGATCACGGTCTCCACTACCAGGCCCGGTTTTTAGATCCTAAAACCTCTTTTCAGCCCGTTCGTCCAATGGCCTCATTTAATAAACGCGTCAGAGTTTGGTTTTCATAGGTTATGCCTTTGACTATCTCTTTTCCTCGTGAAGAAAGCCGCTGATAGCCCCAAACGCACCGGCGTTTCGTTTCATCCCAGCCCTCGCGTTGGAAGTACAAAGGCATATTGACATCAAAATAGGAAATACTATCAGCATCCTTGAGCAGGTCGGAATGAGGGTCGCCGCCCACTTCATGAAGCGTTACCAGACGGCAAGCCTCATCGCCAATAGGTTTGGGTACTTGGCAATCATCCAGAATTTCCCGTAGAATCTTCGCCCCGTTTTTGGCATGCGCGGCTTTGAAGACATCATAATCGTCAAAATCGGAGCGACGCACCTTTCGCGCCTCTACCGCCCTGTCAATATCATGGGCGAGTGCGGCAATTTGCATGGCCGGATCGGTTTTGGGGGCGAACTTAAGAAGCCATTCAAGCGTGTTATCAGCATGGCGAGGATCTTCCGGCACCCTGGAGCCGGCGATGACTTCCCTGATTTTCCGTTTGGCGCATTCGATGCTATCCATGATCCCGGCAGATTACCAGTCGGCGTATGGTTTCAAGGTTCATCGTCACGGCGATCACCAACAACGTCCAAAAAGGTAGATGAAGCACCGCGCCGAGAAATATGATGAAGACACGGATATCCCGGCCCAGTCGGAGTCCTATGCCTTGGCGAATCTGGCGGCCCATCAGATGGTCGTATTTGTCCGCCGTGTAACTCAACAAAAAAGACCCAATGATCGCCAGGAATCCGACAAACAGGACAAGGCCTTCGGTCCTATCCACATAGGCGTGCCAAGTGAGGCCAAAAAGCAGGAATGCGTCGGCATAGCGGTCCAGTACGGCATCCAACCATTTCCCGTAGTCACTGGTTTGGAACTTGAGCCGTGCCACTTCGCCATCGCAACCGTCGATCACCGAGGCGAATTGCGCGAGAACGCCGCCCCAGAAAAGGGCCGGATAACCGCCCAGGGAGAACAGACCGGCGGCCAGCATCGAAAACAGAAAAGAAATCAGGGATATCTGATTCGGGGTAATTGAGTAATTGACCAGTTGGCGGGAAATTCTTATGGACAAAGGCCGGTTTAAAAAACGGGCGACCGGACCGTCGTGGGTCTTCCCCCGCAGGTGATCCAAAAGGGCGTTTTCCGCGCGCCGGAAAGCTTCAGGATCATCCACATCGATCCAGAAATGACCGTTTATGTCGACCGCATTGGCCCTTCCGCTGGAGGCCAGCCCCCGCACTGCTCCAGACAAAGAAGTATCGCCGGTTTCTTTCTCACACCGCTCCAGGGCGTCAAAAATGGCGGGAGTGCATACGAACAAACCCGTATCAAATCCATTGTAATCTTTCAGGTTTTTGCCGATATCCCGGATCTTCCCCCCTTCGGTCTTTACGCGAGTGACATCCTCCAGGTCGATCAGGGGGTTGCTCCTGTTGCCATCCACGCCGAGGGCAATTTCTCCATCGGCTAATGGAAGCTCGATCAACTTTCGAACAATAGACGGATCAAAGAGGTGATCCGCCATCAGCAACAAAAAGGGTTCGCGCAGGCAGTCCCGTGCCTTGAGTACCGAAAGGCCGTTTTCTTTTTCCCAATCCTCGTTAACGATGGGGGTAATACGAATTCCAAGACGGTCAGCTAAATGATGGAGAAAAACGCGAACGCGCTCTCCCTGGTAACCGGTGACCACAAAAAAGTCATCCACTCCACCTTCTTGGGCACAGCGGATGACTCGCTCGATTAAAGGAATACCGAAAATTGGAATAATGGGTTTGCTATCACCCTTACTCCGCAGGCGATGACCCTTGCCGGCGGCAATAATCAGACATTGCATTTCACCTTCAGTTTCAGTTCGGATTCGAGAACGGTTCGAATTCGGGAGACTCATCCCGGGGGAATTCCTTATTCAGACGCAGAACGTCCTTGACTTGAGCAAGCTGGGCCCCCTGGAGGAACCTCTCAATCATTTGATAGGCTTCATCATCAGTGAATTGATGGGGAGGATGCTTGCAGAAATAAGCGGAAGGGGCAAAAAGGACTCCTCCCTCGCCACGGTCCAATGCCAGTCTGGCGCAACGTATGGAATCGATGGCGACTCCGGCGGAGTTGGGTGAATCCTCTACGGAAAGCCGAAGCTCAATATTCATGGGCACATCGCCGAAGAGTTTGCCTTCCATTCGGATGAAACAGATTTTATTGTCTTTTTGCCAAGGCACATAATCACTGGGACCGATATGGATGTTGTCGGCGGCCAGACGCTTGGCGGTGACGGACTGAACCGCTTCCGTTTTGGATTTTTTCTTCGAGGCCAGGCGATGGCGGTTGAGCATGTTGAGGAAATCGGTGTTGCCGCCGGTATTGAGTTGGTAGGTGCGCTCCAGCTTGACGCCACGCTTATTGAACAGGTCGGTCAGGACGCGGTGAGTGATGGTGGCCCCCACCTGGGATTTGATGTCATCGCCAATGAGGGGAATATTTTTTTCCTCAAAACGCTTGGCCCATACGGGGTCGCTGGCGATAAATACCGGTATGTTGTTGATGAACGCAACATTCGCTTCTAACGCGCAATCCGCATAAAACCGGGTGGCTTCTTCGGAGCCCACCGGAAGGTAATTAAGGAGAATTTCCGCGCCCGACTCCCTGAGTACCCGGACGACTTCTGCTTTAGTGGGCTCGGATTTGTCGGCCAGGACAAACGCCTTGTCGTCATCATAGTCGTTCATATGGTCCGCAAAACCGTCCAGGATCTTACCCATCCTCACAAGTACTCCGGATGATGGAACATCGGGAAAGAAAACCGTAGTGCAATTCGGTTTGGCAAAAATTGCTTGATGGACGTCGGTTCCAACCTTTCGTCGGTCGATATCGAAGGCCGCAACGACCTGGATGTCCCCCGGCGTATATTCCCCGATCTCATGATGCATCAGCCCGATTATGTCTTTAGGGTCTTTATCCTTGTAAAAGTAAGTTCCTTGAATCAGGGAGCTGGCGCAGTTTCCGACTCCAATTAAAGCAATTTTTATTTTTCCCATAGACTGATTTCCTCACTTAGAAATATTTTATAAAACCCCCTCCATCACAACCCAATTATCTCGCTTAGGAAGACCTTGAAAAATTTTTCAATTAATATTGTGAACAGAAAAATTGTTCTTTAGAACGGCCTAAAACCATTCAAAGCCAAAGGAAGAGAATTTGCTGGCCATCCATGATTTTCATTAGGGGGCGCAACTATAATATTAAATTTGTATATAGTCAATCATGATTTTTCATTGGGGGGTAAAAGTTACTGAAATATTTAAACTTATCCGTTAAAAGTTGCTTTTGAAACCGGCTGTTTTGTTTGGATTTATCCCGGATTCCACCCTACCTGCGATGCAATTTAAAAGCGGCAAACCAATAAACCGGCATCGCTACTGATCGTCGACCCATGAAATTCCAGTTTTAATTTTCTACCAAATTTGACCCGTAAAGCCCGATTTCCACTTTCACCCAGGGAGTTCCCCTGATTTTTTCCATAAAAACCCCCGAATCGCCTCATTTGAAGCCATCACCACTCTATTACAGTTAGAGCAACTTTTTGGCAAACCGGAAACCCAAAACCGTCCATGTATGTAGGGACCCATCCATACTGATCCCGGTTTTCATGATTCATGACACCTTTGATGGAACCCCAGTCTCCAATAACCCCCAACAATTCAACCCGGTTCTAAAAACCGGGGCTTCCCTGGTTTCGGGACACGAGCCATTCTGCCGGTGGGAGGAAAATTCCGCCGGGCGCCGGGAAATGGTAATCCATTCAGGACTTGTTTTATAACGGGAATCACCCGATAATAACCCCCTCGAGGAGCCCTTGGCCAATGAT
Source organism: Nitrospina sp. (assembly GCA_004357365.1). GTDB lineage: Bacteria > Nitrospinota > Nitrospinia > Nitrospinales > Nitrospinaceae > SZUA-226. The sequence continues at coordinate 4,199 of SMVT01000062.1, read as the reverse complement.
AAATTTGATCGGATATTCAGAACAAAAATTAAAACAGTTGTTTGCCGACTGGGGGGTGCCGTCTTACCGGGTAAACCAGGTGTTCAGTTGGGTGTACCACCGCGGGACCAAGCAATTCAATGACATGACCAACCTGTCCAAGGATCTGCGGGCCCGGTTGGCGGACCATTTTTATATCGCCCTGCCCCGGATCGCCCACAAAACCCAATCCCGCGACGGCTCCATCAAATACCTGTTCGAACTGGAGAACGGGTCGCAGGTGGAGAGTGTCTGGATGCCGGACGGTGCGCGCAAGACCCTTTGCATCTCCAGCCAAGTCGGGTGCCGGTTGGCCTGTTCTTTTTGCCTCACCGGAACCTTGGGCCTGAAAAGCAACCTGACCGCCGGAGAAATTATCGGGCAGTACCTGGCGGTCAACGAGGACTTGCCAGAGGCAGATCACGCCACCAATGTGGTGATGATGGGGATGGGCGAACCTCTGGATAATTATGATGCGGTGTGCGACGCGTTACGGTTGATGGTATCGCCGGAAGCGATGCGCATTTCCAACCGCAAGGTGACCCTGTCGACCGCCGGCCTGGTCGACCGTATCCGGCAATTTGCACAGGAAGACATCCACATCAATCTGGCGATCTCCCTCAACGCCACTGAGGATTCCACCCGCGACGCAATCATGCCCATCAATAAAAGGTACCCCATTAAAACTCTGATAGATTGCCTTAAGAAATACCCTCTAAAACCCACCCGCCGCATCACTTTTGAATATGTCCTCCTAAAAGGCATCAACGACTCGGATGAGGATGCTGTGCGGCTGGGCAAGCTGTTGAGCACCCTCCGGTGCAAGATCAACCTGATTCCCTTTAACGGTTTTGAAGGCTCGTGCTATGAGGCCCCTTCGGAGGAGCGGGTCAAATCCTTCCAAAACCATTTGATCTCCAAAAAGTATTCCGCCTTCATTCGCAAAAGCCGGGGGACCGATATATTGGGCGCCTGCGGTCAACTGGCGGCCCAGGCGATGACCTGCTGATCAATGCCCTGATTATTTTCGATGCATATTCGAATCGGTTTTTTCGGCCAAAAGGGGTCCTTTCCGGTGCCTGAAAACAGGCCTTTGGAAAAAGTTTTGAGAAGCCGTTAGCTCCTGTTTTTTCACTATTTATAATTCTCTTGACTTTAAAAAACCCCTATGATAATTGTCTAACCTTTTTGAAAGAAATGTTGTGTTTTTTCTCCCGGCAGCGTGAACTACCTGTTTCACCCAAATATTGACAAGTTGTCAATTTAATTTATTTGCTGACCCTTAACCCCAGGAACTCTGCGATGCCCGAAAGCTCCGTCTCAGAGAAAAAATCCCTCTCCTTCAGATTTATTCTGCTGTTTCTTCTGATCTACGGTCTGGTACACCTGAGCCCGGCTCTGCCCGGGGTTTCACCTGCGTCGTTTTTAAACGGCCTTGGACCTCAGACCGTTCTCGCGGAAGAAGGTGAGATAGATGAAGAAGATGACGAAGATGACGAAGACGAGGAAGAGGAAGAGGAAGAAAGTGCTGAGGGCGAAGAAAGCCCCGAAGACGACAAAGCTTACCTGTATGACATAGGACTGGCCAAGGAAGTTAAAAATACGGATTTTGTTTTTCCCGGTCTCGGCAACCGCAAAGCCGTCTGGGGCGCGGCCCAACTGCACATTCTTTTCGCTTCTTTTATTCTGGGTTGCCCGATGTTCGTGGTCATCATGGAGGTGATGGGCGCGCGGCGAACCCAGGGCGTGCGGAAAGCCATTATTCTCACCAATGTGTTCATGGGCGTGTTGATCGGGGTCACCTTCGGTATCATTGCGGAAATCATCGTCGATGTCCACCATGGCGTTCTGTACGGGCTGTGGGCCTGTTCCTTCGGGGCGCTGGTGGTCAGCTTTATTAATTATTTCCACCGTTTAATGAACACCAAGGCCGCGGCCGTCGTCGGCGGCATTGTGGGTGCCTTTTTCGCGTACAGCATGGTGCATGTCGAGCACACCACCGGCCCCGCCATTGCCCTGGCCTTTTTGAACGGCGCGGTGGGGGGATTCCTCTCCAGTGCCATCATGTTCGCCGAGGCGGACTACAAATTCGAGCGCCTGGCGCATGAAATCACCAAAGTTATCGGCTTCTGCTACAGTTTCACCGCCTTGACCGGCGGCCTGTTCCTATTCATCATGATGGTGGCCTACAACGATTTCATCTCTTATCTGGTCACGGCCTTTCCGGTTCTGTTCATGATCGGGTACCCCACCCTGTTTATTCTGGAAACCATCGTTCTGTACATTTACGTGTACTCATGGGAACCGTTGAACAAATCCAACAAAAAGGGCCGGCACATCGTCCTGGGGGTCATCCTGAACGTGCTGGGGCTGGCCCTGTTGTGCGCGCTGGACGGACCGGCGACGTTCATGCAGACGCCGCCCAAACCGTATGCCGAACTGTTTACGACAATGACGGAGTGGGACCGCATCGCCACCATGACCTGGATGCCGCTCAATTACCACCGTCTGGTGGGCAACGGCACCTTCGGCGGGTTCATGGTCGGGGTCATCGCCGCCTATATGTATCTGTGGTCCAAGGATACCAAAGAGAAGGAATACTACGACTGGGTCGGCTACATGGGGAACTTTATCGGCGTGATGTTCATGATCCCCCTGCCGGCCATGGGCTACATCTTCGTCGCCGAAATTTACCAGTATGACGCCACCATCGGCATGTATATCATGTCCGACCGCGTATCGATGTTCATGCTGGTCCAGGGTCTGTTGATCGGCATCATGTTCAGCGCCAGCAACATCTATATGTGGGTCAGCATGAAGCGCATCGAAAACGCCCACCGGTTTTTCCCGGCGATGAAACTGGGCTTTGTCCTGATTATCATTGCGGCGACCATCTGGTTCACGCCGCGCCGGTTCTTCGCCACCATGCTACCGGAACCGGGGATGAACCCCGACATGGTCCTGCCGGACAACCTGGCGTTTCTGGCGCTCATGATCTCCAAAAACACCGCCGCGTTCGCCCTGGTGTCGGTGACGCTCATCAACTATATTTTCTATACGATCGCCACCCGGACGGGGAAAATCGCCTGGGGAAAAATCAATCCTCTGGGACCGTACATCCTTATTTTCATGGGATTCACCGATATCTGGCTGATGAGCTGGATGGGCACCATCCGCGAGTTGTCCCGCATGAACTGGCACATCTATAAAGTATATAAAGACGTGACACCCGAAAAGTTCGCGCCGACCCTGGCGGAATCGGGATTGTTTGTAACCGGTATTGTTTGGACATTTTTTATCATAATGACGGCTATTATCTGGCTGGGCCTCAAGTATCCCAAAACCAAAAAGCCCGAGACCCAAGAGGCCCCTGTGGCGGCGCCTCAAATGGCCGAATAGGTATTCGCAACCGCTTCTGGATCGATTATGAAGAATCTGCCTAAAGTATTGATGATTTCCGTGGCTGTCGGGATCTTTGGTTACGGATTCGGAATCTATTTCAATATGGCCCCACCGGTCATGGCGGGGGGGATGGGTGCCCTCACCCTCCTCTACGGCATTCTGCTGAACAAAGAGCACCGCCCCACAAAGGAAAAAGGTTTTTTCCGTAATGTCGGCACCAAAATTCCCATCATCCTCGTTTTGGGAGTAATTATCTGGTTCACCGCCGGTCACTACGGTTTTCCCTTCTGGTGGCAGGTTGAGTTCGTAGCCTTTGCTCTCGTGGGCCTGTTCTTTTTTATCATCCTGGACTTGAAGACCATGAAGGTGGAAAAGGGAGAAGGCCATTCGATCCGGCGGCTGATTGGAACGTATGCCTTGGGATCGCTCCTGTACATCACCATCACCGCGCAACTCCCTCAATTCAGCCCGGAGATCGAACTGGCCAAGCTGAACAGGCCGCCGGTCGATTTGAGCGGTCTGGCGGGGCCGGAAGTCATCGCCGCCGGGCGGGATGTGTTTGAGTCCAACAAATGCTTCAACTGCCACAAGGTGTTCTGGGAAGGCAACTCGGACCGCGGACCCAACTTGGGAACCAAGCAAATTGGATTGTATTCGGAGGAATATATTAAGGACCAGATTCTGAACCCGCGCGAAAATCAGTCTAAAGGATATGAAGATAAAAAATCCAAAAAGGCCATGGCGACTTATTACGGCGAAGACCTGAGCGAAGACGAATT
>SMVT01000061.1 GCA_004357365.1 Nitrospina sp. | reverse complement strand
CCCTCGCTTTCTTTCAAAGCGTCCAACGCGTCTGATATAATATCGATGCGGCGTTCCAGTTTCTTGAGGTCCTGTGCCCATCCCGTAGGGCTCCAAATCATCATCTAGCCCAGTACTCCGAATATCAAAAAGGTTTTTCTCATTGCTTTCCCCTGCCCTTCAATTGACGGCACAAACGCCAGTGGTCAATAGATTTAGATTATGTAAATCATTATCATTATTAAAACAGGGGGGTAGTTTTATCCAATTTGAGAATGATTGTCAATATTAATTTCAACAAAATTTTGTTTTTTAACTAACCCTTTTTATTTCAATAGAATAGAAGATTAAAGCGGCGGGTGAATACGGTGAGGAAATTCCGCAAGGCCGATCAAAAGCCTCAAAAAACGGTTTTGCCGTCGATGCGGGTGAGGACTTGGTGGCCGTTGCCGGTGACCAGGATGGTGTGTTCGTACTGGGCGGACAGGGCACCGTCCTGAGTGATGGCGGTCCATTTATCGTCCAGGATTTTGAGGGCCGGCTTGCCCTGGTTGATCATGGGTTCGATGGTGAAGGTCATTCCCTCCTCCAGCACCATGCCCTGACCGAATTTGCCGAAATGAAGCACCTGCGGGTCTTCGTGAAAATTGCGGCCGATGCCGTGCCCGCAGAACTCGCGCACCACCGAATAGCCCTTCGGCTCGACATATTGCTGGATAGTGGCACCGATGTCCCCCAGCCGCGCTCCCGGCCGGACAATGGCGATGGCCTTGTGCAACGCTTCCAGGGTCGTGTCCACCAGCTTTTTGGCCTGCTTGCGCGGCGAACCGACGAAAAAGGTCTGGTTGGTGTCGCCGTGGAAGCCGTCGACGATCGTGGTGATATCCAGGTTCACGATGTCCCCGTTGCGCAGTTTGCGCTCCGAGGGGATGCCGTGGCAGATTTCATCGTTCACTGAAGTGCAGATGCTTTTCGGGAACCCGCGGTAATTCAAGGGCGCCGGGATGGCCCCGTTGTCGAGAATGAAGTCGTGGCACCGGTCGTTGAGCTGATTGGTGGTCACCCCCGGCTTGATGTAAGGCGCGATCATCAACAGCACCTCCGCCGCCAGTTTGCCGGAGCGGCGCATCGTTTCGATTTCGCTGTCTTTTTTAATGGTGACCATGAGTGTACCCGAATTCCCTCAAATAGCGGGGATTGTCCCGCCAGCGTTGTTTGACCTTCACAAAGCTGTTTAGATACACTTTATTGCCAAAACGTTTCTCAATTTCGGCACGCGCCTGGCTCCCGATCTTTTTGAGCAGGGCTCCCTTCTCGCCGATGATGATCTTCTTTTGTGACGCCTTTTCAACGTAAATAATGGCGTCAATGACGATCACCCCCTTCTGGCCTTCGCGCATGCTTTCCACCATCACCGCCACCGCATAGGGTACCTCCAGATGGGTGAGTTTGATGATTTTCTCGCGGATGATCTCGCCCACCAGAAACTCTTCCGGGCAGTCGGTGATCATGTCTTCGGGGAAATACTGCGGTCCCTCCGGCAGGTGTTTCAGCAACAGCTCTTTCAGGAGGTCGAGGCCATCCTCCTTCAAAGCCGAGATGGGAATGATGTCGGTAAACGCCGCCCGGCCGTTCAACTCCTCGATCAACCGCAACAGCTCCGGCTTCGGCACCAGGTCGATCTTGTTGATCACCAGAAAAACCGGCGCCTTCACCCTTTTGAGCGACTCCAGCACAAACTCGTCCTCCGGCCGGAATTTCTGCTTCGCTTCGATCATGAACACGATGAGGTCGACGTCCCGGTAGGTGCTCATCGAGATCTTTACCATGGCCTGGTTGAGCTTGCTGGTGGCCTGGTGAATGCCGGGCGTGTCCATCAGAATGAGCTGGCCGCCGGGCAGATGGCAGATGCCGGTGATCTTGTTGCGGGTAGTCTGGGGCCGCCGGGAGATCGCCGCCAGCTTGGTCGCTACCAGATGGTTGAGCAGGGTCGATTTCCCCACGTTGGGCTTGCCGATGAGGCTCGCGTAACCCGATTTGAATCCTGTGCTCTCAGAGGCTAAAATGCTGGGGGTTCACTCCCTTTTAAGATGGGCGGATCGTTACATTGCACAGAGCCAATTGTAGTATAGGATACGCCATTAACCAAGCTTGGATCACCTTATGAACGCCATCGGTCTTTACCTGCACATTCCCTACTGCCTGCACAAATGCGGCTACTGCGACTTCAACTCGCATAACATCAACGAGGCGGAGATGGAGCCCTATGTCCGGGCCCTGCTCACCGAAATGGAGCATTATGGGCAAGCGGCGGGAGACCGCCGGGTCGATACGATCTTTTTCGGCGGCGGCACTCCCACCACCCTGCCCTTCGCCGACCTGGCCCGTATCCTGAAGGCCTGCCACCAGCATTTTAAAGTAGACCCGGAAGCGGAAATCACCTGCGAGGCCAACCCGGCGACCATCCCGCAGAGCGATCTTAAGGAATTGCGGGAGGCGGGATTCAACCGCCTCAGTATCGGTGTGCAGTCGTTCGATTCCGACGAACTGAAACAGCTGGAACGTGTGCACAGCGTCGATGAAGTGTTTCTCACGGTGGAACGCGCCCGCCAGGGGGGATTCGACAACCTGTCGCTCGATCTCATGTTCGGTTTGCCCGACCAAACGGTGGACCGCTGGCAGGACAATTTAAAGCAGGCCTTGGGCCTAAATCCGGATCACCTGTCGGCGTATAACCTGACCATCGAAACGGGTACGGTGTTCCACAAACAACAGGCACAGGGCCATCTGGTGATGCCGTCCGACGATTTCCAGCGGGAGTTGTATGAGATCACCATCGATACCCTGACGGGCGCGGGGTACGAGCCTTACGAGATTTCCAATTACGCGAGGCCGGGAAAACGGTGCCGTCACAATCTCAATTACTGGACGAACGGCGAGTATCTGGGACTCGGCGCCGGGGCGTCGTCTTTCTTAAATGACGAACGCTTCAAAAACGTCAACCTGCCCGCCCGCTACATCGCGCAGATTGGCGAATCCCAAACGGCGGTGGAATCGCGCGAAACACCGAACCGGCGCCAACGCATGGGCGAGGCCGTCATGCTCGGCCTGCGCCTGCGCGAAGGACTCCGACTTGCGACATTTGAGCAACAGTTCGGCACTTCGTTTCACCAAGCGTTCGGCGACACGGTAACGCGTCTGGCGGGGATGGGCTTATTGGAAATTAATGATGGCCGGGCCGTATTGACCCGCGAGGGTCTGTTTTTGGCCGACTCGGTGATCGTCGAATTCATAACCGAACCGGAGCAGGTAACCTGATATGAGCGGCACCCCCGACGCGGCGTTTAAAAAACTGATCGACATCATCAATATCCTGATGGGCGAGAACGGCTGTCCGTGGGACCGCGTGCAAACGCGCGAATCGTTGAAGCCCTACCTGGTCGAGGAAGCCTATGAAACCCTCGAGGCGCTTGACGGCAACCAGCCGGAAAAGATTGTGGATGAACTGGGCGACCTGTTGTACCAGATCCTGTTTCACGCCAAGATTTCCGAGAACCGGAAGGAGTTCGACATCACCCAGGTGATCGACAACCTGGCCGAAAAAATGGTGCGGCGCCATCCCCATGTGTTCGAAGAGGCCGTGGCGGATACGCCGGATGCGGTGATCGATCAATGGGAGCATATCAAGATCAGCGAGAAGGCCAACCGGGACCACAAGTCGGTGCTCGACAGCGTCCCCAAACATCTGCCGTCACTCGCCCGCGCCCAGAAGCTCACCAAGAAAGCCGCCAAACACGGCTTCGACTGGCCGGAGATCAAAGATGTATTCGCCAAGCTGGACGAGGAGATCGCCGAGTTCAAGCAGGCAGTGCTGAGCGGCAAGGACGCCGACATCGCCGGCGAACTGGGCGACATATTATTCGTGCTGGTGAACATTGCGCGCCACAAGAAGATCGACGCCGAGGAGGCGTTACGCGGCACCAACAACAAATTCATCGAACGTTTTCAGTACATCGAAGCGCAGGTCGAAAAATCCGGCAAGACCCTCAAGGACATCCCCCTCGACCAACTCGAACGCTACTGGCAAGAGGCTAAGGGGAAATGAACGAACTACACCTACAAGATTTGTTAAATAAAATTAAAAATATTGAGACTTTCGCGCATGACAATGGATTAAACATCCATCCCACATGCCGAATAAAACAGGCTGAACAGTTAATCAACAGGTTTTTATCTTCCAATTACAACCCTCCAACCGACTACGAATTCCCATGGAAAGCTTACTACGAAGGCATCCGAGATATAGCAGAAATTTCTTTCATTTGCCAAATGCTTTCCCAGGATCATTTGGACGATTTAAAGAAACATTGGAATACATTAATTAAAGGTGCTAATACCCCCGATCAAGATTCCGATTCTCTTGCCAGAAACATTCAATTTCAATTATTTTTTTCTGCTCATTTTAAAAAACAAGGTTATCCGATTGAAATAAATGAACCGGATTTTCTTTTTAACCACCATGAGAAATGGTATGGGGTGGCGGCTAAACGATTATCTAGTGCCAACAACTTGGACAAAAGAGTTCAAGAGGGTGTTAGGCAAATTAATGAATCTAACTATCCAGGTTTTGTTGCTATCTCTTTTGATCGAATTTTTCAACCAAATGGCGGCGAAAAATTGGCTTCTGAAACTATATTCAGTCAATCATCAGCATATCCATTATTGGAACAAACCGTAAATTCTTATGTATCTCAGATTACTAAACGCCTCAAAAATTCCTGCTTAGGTTTTATTGGGTTTCTTAAGATTCTTTATTATCCTGAATCAGGCTTGAGCCTTTTTATAGATAGCGCTGAGAAATGGTATCCGAGATCTGACGCGGATGAAGAACTCAGAACCCTAATTAAAGAAATGGCGGAAAAATAAGGAATAATATTTTTTACATGTATTGATTTTCTTGTGTCAGCCTTATTTTGAAAATTGTAGTTGCTCGATTTATCGAGCGTTTTAAAACCGCCCCATGAATGGGGCAACTACATTGATTTCTCTGCGTCCTCTGCGGTGTTAAATCACCCCAACCCCTCTTTAAAAAGAGGGGCACATGGGGTCCCCCTTCGACAGGCTCAGGGTGACAATCACGCAGGCACAAAAAAACCCCGGCGGGGCGGGGAGCCCGGCCGGGGTTTTGGTTGATCGCGGTTTTACTTGGGAATGACGTTGGAGGCCTGCGGGCCTTTCTTGCCATCGGTCTTTTCGAACTCGACCGTCTGGCCCT
>SMVT01000060.1 GCA_004357365.1 Nitrospina sp. | reverse complement strand
CAGTAAAGTCATTAATACACCCAGGCCGACGGATCCCACCCCCGCCGGCCGGGTTTGATTCCCCGTTCTCCCGCGCGCCGTAAAAACCTTTTATTCCAAATAGTTATTGAGATTTTAACGGACCCCCCTTACAATATTTATGTATGTCACAAGAAGGGAAGGGTTGTTTGTATGTGGTGAGTACTCCCATTGGCAATCTGGGAGACATCACTTACCGGTCTGTGGAAACGTTGCGTCAGGTTGCGCTGATCGCGGCGGAGGATACGCGTCGTACCCGAATTCTCCTGAATCATTACCAGATCGCCGTACCGCTTTCCAGTTACAACAGCTATAACCAAACCCGGAAGGGTCCTGAACTCATAAAAAAAATAAACCAGGGGGAAGATATCGCTCTGGTTTCGGATGCCGGTACGCCGGGGGTTTCCGATCCTCTATACCATCTGGTGCAGTTGGCGCTGGATGAAGAAGTCCAGGTGATCGCCCTGCCCGGCGCTTCGGCGGTGCTGTCGGCGTTGACGGTGTCGGGGTTGCCCATGGACCGTTTTCGGTTTGAAGGTTTTTTGCCCCGTAAAAAAAGACGCAAAAAAACGATTGCCGCGCTGGCGGAACGATCCGAAACGGTGGTGTTGTTCGAATCGCCCCAACGTATCGACAAAACCCTGAACGAACTCAGGGAAGCGTGCGGCAACCGTCCCGCCGCCCTCACCCGTGAATTGACCAAGATGCACGAAGAGGTATTGCGTGGCGGGTTGGACGAATTGTGCCGAGTCAGCCGGGGACGCAAATGGAAGGGCGAAATAACATTAGTCCTTTCGGGCAACCCTGAAACAAAAAAGAACAAGGAGACTTGATGTCGATCATTTCGGTGGTGGGTCCCAAAGGCGGGATCGGCAAAACCACAATATCCATCAATACCACGGCGGCGCTGACCCGGGCTTTGGGTTCGGGCAAAAATACCAACCGGATTTGTCTGGTCGACCTGGACCTGCGCCTGCCGACCATCACCAGCCTGCTGGACAGCCATCCGGCCAAAACATTTTACGACCTGTTCGAATGTCTGGATAACAAAGTTTATCAGGTGGATTTCCTCCGCACTGTTTACCAGATGGTCACCTGGTTTGAGTCCTACATCGACGGCGACATTTCCGCCAGCCACGACAAGCTGATCGACGCCTTCCACCATTACAAGGCCATGAACACCGAGTTGTTCATGTCCTCGGGATTCAAATTCGGCAACGCCATCGAGGAAATGCTGATCCAGAGAAGCGAGATCAAATCCCTGTCCCAGATCAAAGCATTGCGATCCACGATCAGAAAAATCGACCTCAAGGAATACCGCCGCCTGCTGGAGGAAATGGACAAAACCGCCAGACCGGTGATGGCCGAGTATATCAACTACATCGAGGAATATGGGTTTTCGATCATCGGCGGGGAGGTGCCCATTCTCGGCAAACGGGGGCACCGCAAGCGGATCAACGAGCCGGAGTTTCTCCTGCGCTTTCTCGAGTTTCTGGACGGCGTGTTCCAGAAGTTTGAATACGTGATTGTGGATACCCCGGCGGGCGGGGTCAACCACCTGTCGTCACTGATGAACGTGATCGACCAGGTGCTGTTCGTGTTCGACCTGAGTAACACCATTGCCATCAACGGCAGTATCGACGCCCTGCATTCCTTCATCGATTACTACGAGGAATTCCAGGCCGACTACGCGAAGGGGCAACTGATGGGGCTCGACCGCGCGCACGTCAATCGCCTTATCGCGCAAAAGGGAAAGGGCGATTTGTACCAGTTCATCAAAAACAAAAAACTGGGTATCGTATTCAACCGTTGCCAGAACAATCAGGAAATCGAAAACGCGCTAAAAATGATTCGGGATTACCTCACAACCCTGGACAAATTCCACCAATATAAATCTCGAATCCATATTGTCGGGTTGGTGCCCCAACATAAAGTCATCAACATCACCAACAACAGAAAATCGATGTTCTATAATATGGACATTGCACTGAGCGAACGTATGGACCTGGTGGCCAAAGGCATCCTGTCGGACAACACCATCTGCCCCACGCTGGCGGATAACGACAAAACCATCATCCGTTATTTGAGCAAATTCAAAAAACCCCAGTTGCTCGACCGATTGACCAACAAGGTCGCCAGCAACGCCAACTGACCGGACTATGGAAACGATCAAGCTCAAGGTGCTCACGCAGGCGCAATACCAGTTTCTGGCATCGAAAGATCCCAATGACTATTACGACAACCGCACCCGCGAGCAACTCTACAGCCTGATCGAGAAGTTGAAAGACCACAAAAAATACCGCACCCGGGACGAGTCCCGCCTGCACAAAAAATTTCAGGAAGTCCAGTTCGGTATCCTGTTGCCCGGCAACCGCAAAACCACCGGCCCCCTGAAGTTCAAAGTGTCCCTGTGCATCAACGGGGAGCACGTTGGAGACGTGACCACCGGCGGCACGCTGATCATCAGCGACCAGGGCAGTGTGCGGGGCAACGTGATCGCCGAGGAAATCATCTGCAAAGGTCAAATTACGGGAAACGTTTCGGCCCGCCGGAAGCTGACCCTCTATTCCAGCGGAACGCTGGTGGGCGATCTGGTGGCGCCCGCGGTGCACATTGCGCCCGGAGCCCTGTTCCAGGGAAAATGCAAACTGGGCATGCCGCAACCCCATGCCGTGGAGATTCCGCAGGAACGGGTGCCCCTCAAAAACCGGATCGGCCAATTGTTCAAGGTGGGCTAGGTCTCAGGCCGCCCTTGCAGCCGGCACGGAAGGGATCTCCTCCAAAGTGCGGAGGCAGAGTTTGTTATGACCGACAAGAAACTCAATGCACTCACCATCACCGAATACAATTTGATCGCCACCAAGGATCCCACCGGCAGCTACGACCGCCGCACCCGGGAAAATCTGTATGCGATCATCGAGAAACTGATCGAAACCCGCTCCGAGCTGTCCCCCCTGGAATTCACGGTTTACCAGAAATTTCGTGAAGCGAATTTCGCCCCCCTCGATGCAAAAGACAAAAGAGTCAAATTCGAAGTGATCCGTTACCTGTTGTCCGACCGGGTCCGGCAAACCGCGAAAATCACCGGCATGGCCGTGTCCGGCCTGGTGGTGACCCTGCTGGCGGTTTACCATTTATTTTTAAGCGACGAGATTCGGAGCCAGGTGGACGTGGCGTATTATGCCGGTTTGAACAAGCTGGGGCTGGCGTCCAAGGAGGAAATTGACCTGGTGCAGAACAGCCTGCACCAGACCGAAGCCACCCTGATCAAAACCAAAAAGGAAAACGAAGAGCTGGCCAAAATGATGGACCGGATGATCAGGAACAACAAGGTCGCCGAAAACTTCAAGCACATCGTCAAGCGCATCTATGACGATCCCCGCACCGTTTACACCAAAACCACCGATCGGGTCGACCTGAAATTCGGCAAAAACCGGATTGCCCGCTACCGGCAGGATCCCGAGATGTGGTACCTGCTCGGCGTCCTCGACACCGGTATGCTGAAAGTGTATTACGATGACGAACAGATCATGGCAATCGAAACCATTTTCGGCCGCAAAGGAGAGGAAACCCCGCTGGGCGAATACGTGATCAAAAACCGCCTGCACCAACCCACTTGGTATAAAAAGGAAATCGTCAACGGCAAACAGGTGGTCCGTCCCATCCCTTTCGGCGACCCGGATCATGAAATCGGCCACTGGTGGCTGGGCCTGAAACAGCTGAGCCCGAAAGTGCACGGCAGTTACGGCATCCACGGCGTCAACCTCAGCAAGGCCAACGAATTTGTCAAAAAGAATTTCGACTGGCGCAACGGCTCCGCCGGATGCCCCAACATTCAGGAATGGTACCTCGATTTCCTGGCCCACGTCCTGCCGATCGGCACCCACGTCAACATCGTCCAGAAAGACAAGTGGATCAAATCCACCTGACCCTCTAGCGAGGGAGGCGACTGGCTAACAGTTAACCGCTATCTAGGATCCCCCTGCGCAATTCAGGGTTTAAAGTTATTTGCGCCGATTCGCCGCTGGGTTTCGGCCCGTTAATCCGCTATAATTTCCAGTCTTTACTTTTGATCGGGAAATAATCATGAAACAGCCCTGGGGCGGCAGGTTCAAGGAATCGACGGATGCGTTGATGCTGAGGTTTTCGTCCTCCATCTTCTTCGACCAACGGCTGTATGCCTACGACATCGAGGGCAGCATGGCGCATTGCCGGACCCTGCAGCAATGCAAAATCCTGAAACCCGCCGAAGCCGGGAAAATCATCGCCGGCCTGGGGAAAATCCTTAAGGAATTCGACCAGGGAAAATTCAAGGTCAAAGAAAATCTGGAAGATATTCACATGAATATCGAACAGCGGCTGATCGACCTGGTCGGCCCGGTCGGCGGCAAGCTCCATACCGGGCGGAGCCGCAACGACCAGGTGGCGCTCGATATCCGGATGTACCTGCGGGACGCCATCGACGCCATCCAAAAAAGCCTGCACCAGCTGGCCCAAACCGTGCTCACTCAGGCGAAAAAACACGTCGACACCCTCATCCCCGGCTACACCCATCTGCAACGGGCGCAACCGGTGTCGCTGGCGCATCACCTGCTGGCCTATCTGGAAATGTTCGGGCGGGACCGAGAGAGGCTCGCCGACGCTCGCAAGCGGGTGAACGTCATGCCGTTGGGATCGGCCGCACTGGCCGGGACCAATTTTCCCATCGACCGCCAATACACCGCCAAACTGCTGGGCTTCCCGGCGGTGACGCACAACAGCATCGATGCCGTCAGCGACCGGGATTTCATCGTCGAGTTCTGCGCCGCCGCGTCGGTCCTCATGATGCACCTCAGCCGGTTTTGCGAGGAGATCGTCCTCTGGTCGACCAGCGAGTTCGCGTTCATCGAGCTGTCCGACGCCTACACCACCGGGAGCAGTATCATGCCGCAGAAAAAAAATCCCGATGCCGCCGAACTCATCCGGGGCAAGACCGGCAGAATTTATGGCCACCTGATCGGCCTGCTCACCATGATGAAAGGCCAGCCGCTGGCCTACAACAAGGATTTGCAGGAGGACAAGGAACCCCTGTTCGATACGGTGGACACCGTGCAGACCTCGCTGGAAGTGTTCGCGGGCATGTTGAAGACGGCAAAATTCAAAAAAATAAAAGTTGAAAAATTGGCCGCCAGCGGATTTTTAACCGCCACCGATCTGGCGGACTATCTGGTTCTGCAGGGCGTGCCGTTCCGGGACGCGCACGAGATCACCGGCAAAACCGTTGCCCTCTGCCTCGACACCGGCAAAACCCTCGAGCAGTTGACGCTCAAAGAGTTTCAAAAATTTTCAAAGAAGATCAAACAGGATGTATTCGATTATTTATCCGTGGAGCAGTCGGTAAAGCGGAAAAACGTTTATGGCGGCACCGCTCCCAACCGGGTCAAAGAGCAGATCAGTCGCTTGAGTAAAATTTGGAAGTGAGACAATTATGAAATGGTTTCCTCTCATTATTATAATGCTGTTGTCCCTCGGCTTGGCCGATTGCGGCAAGAAGGGTCCACCGGTGCCGCCGGACGAGCCAAAGGAGGAATCCCCCCTACCCCGGCAACCAGCGTGACGCTGGACCCAACTGGCTGGAGCGTTGACGGCTAACGATAATCTTTGAACGCATTTCAATGTTTTCCATATTACCTGCGGAGGGT
>SMVT01000059.1 GCA_004357365.1 Nitrospina sp. | reverse complement strand
CCAAGACGGGCGGCTGGACCCGGTGGTCTTCGGGCAGATGCGTTCCGAATGGATGGCCAGCGCTTATTTCGACCGGGGGATGCATTACCAGGGCTCGCGGTTCCGGGTGGTGTCGCTGGCGGAGTTGATCCGCCAGTACCAGCCGGAGGAACGCTGGGACGCAGTGCTTCTGGAGTGCCACGACGATTACCAGGGCCTGCTGTCTCTCAGCGATATATTGAAGTTCGATCTTATGTTGGCACTGGAGATGAAACTGGCGCCGGAGGTGGACCGTCCCGCCTGGTTGAACCCGATGGTGGTGATCGTGCCCGATGGCCGGGGCGCTCCCCGCAAGGAGCGGTTCATGACCGCCAATATCCGGGAACTGAGGTTCGTGCGGCTCACCGAGTATTACGCGCCGCTGGACCGCATGGCGTTGAAATCCATGAACGCGCATCTCGGCGGGCAGGCCTTCAAGGACAATTGCCTGTTCTGCCATTCCCTGAAAGGCATCGGCGGCAACAAGGGAACGGCTCTGCTCAAGGCCTACGATTTTTCCGCGAAGGCGGAGGGGCCGCGCTTCAAGAAGGATTTCGCTGCCTTTCACAACCGGGACAACGCCGACAAGCAGGATATGGAGCAGTTTATGGACGCGGACACCCTCAGAAGGATCGTGGTGTTCCTGCGGGAGGTGTCCCGAAGAAGTTGAATCGGGGGTCACCGGCGGCAGGGATCGCTTGTGAAATATCCCCCCCTATAATAGAATAGCTCCGCCCGGAATGAACCGGGAACCGGATACCCATTTTCATTTCCCCAAAGCCGTAATGATCGTCGCCATAATTGTTTTACTCATCGGTTCCGTCGTAGAGGTGTATACCTTAACCTGGCTGGCATCGGAAATCAGCATCACCAACACTCTGTCGATGATCATGTTCACCCTTCTACTCGGAGTGATCAACAGCCGCAGTTACGGGCTGGAAGTGTACAGCAAAATGCACTGGCATTTGAAATCGGGGACCCTGCCCAGCGACGAAGCGGTCAACGGGGCCGTCATGAACATTGGCAGCAAACTGCTCCTGACGCCGGGAGTGGTGACGGATATTCTGGGATTGTTGATCGTGTTTCCCAAAACGCGGTTCATCGCTAAAAAGATCGTGATGAATTTGTTCAAGAAAAAATTGAAGCGCGGGGAGCAATGGTTTTTCTTCAAGGATTGAAATCCGCCGTGCCGATTCCCGGCCACACGGTATGACCCGCCATGATTTTTAAGCCCCCCCCGCGCAACCTGCGTCCCGAACTGCTGGATCTGGATGAAGCCCCTTTCGAGGAAGTCAAAGACAGCCTGCAGGACGTGCAACGGGTCAACCGCTACCTGAGCGGGTACTCGGTGCTGTTGCATCATATTACCCCGTTTTTCGACCGGCATCCGCCGGGAAAGCCCCTGCACATTCTGGATGCCTGCACCGGTTCCGCCGACCAGCCTCGGGCCGTAGTCCTTTATGCGCGAAGGCGGGGGATTCCGGTGAAGGTGACGGGCATCGACATTAACCGCAAGATGATCCGGTTCGCCCAGGAGGAGACCCGGGAATTTCCGGAAATCGGTTTCGTGCAATGCGACGTGTTGAACCTGCCGTTTAAGGAAAACAGTTTTGACGTGGTGATCAATTCGCTGTCGCTCCATCATTTTTCAAATGAACACGCGGTGGCGTTGCTGGCCGGTTTTTCGAAACTGGCGCGGCGCGGGGTAATCATCAACGATTTGCACCGGAGCCGAGTGGCCTACGCCTCGATTTATGTGCTGACGCGGTTGTTGACCCAGAACCGCCTGACCCGCTACGATGCCCCGGTTTCCGTGATGAACGCCTTCACGCCGGACGAAATGCGCGCCCTGGCGAAGGCGGCGGGCTGGCGGAAGTTTGAAGTGCACAGGCATTTCCCGTACCGGATCGCGCTGGTGGAGAATAAACCGTAATTGGATTTTTAAGTCCGGATGATTTGAGAGAGAATAGGGGTATGAATGATTTCGATGTCATCGTCATAGGCGCCGGACCGGCAGGATGCGCTTCCGCCCTGTTCCTGCATGAACAGGGATTGCGCGTAGTGGTGCTGGACCGGGCCGCCTTTCCACGCGACAAAGTGTGCGGCGAGTTCATCAGTCCCGCCGCCGATGACATTCTGCAAGACCTCGGCGTGCTGGACGCCATCCAGCAAACCCATCCCGTGAGATTGAAAGGGGTATCCATCTCATCCTACGGCAAACCGGAATTGCGCATCGATTATCCGCCGTGCCCCGGCAAGGGAAAAACCATGACCAGCCTGTCGCTTTCCCGGTTTCAGCTGGACCACCTGCTGGTCCGCCAGTTGGGCGCACAGGGACTGGTGGTGCGGGAAAAGCACGCGGTCGATGATTTTCTGATTGAAGAGGACCGCGTCGTCGGCGTCCGGGGCCGGGATGAGGCGAAGACGCCGTTTGCGTTTTCCGCATCGGTGGTGGTGGATGCCAGCGGGCGCAACGGGTTGTCCCTGCGCCGTCTGGGGTTGATCCGGCCGCACAAGGGGCCGGGCAAAATCGCCCTCGCCGCGCATTGGGAAAATGTTCAAAGTCCTATGGACTATTGCACCATGCATATCAGCATGCCCGGTTACACTGGCATGGCGCCAGTGGGGGAGAATTCCGTCAACGTGGTGCTGGTGGTCGAGGATCGCAACGTGAAGGGCCGCGAGTTGGACGCGTTTTATGAGGCCGTGGTGCGGAGCAACCCGCGGCGTCAATCCCTTCTGGGCGATGCGCGCTTAAAGGAAAGAGTGCGGTCGGTGGGGTCGCTGGCGTACGGCGTTCGGCCGCCTCACGTGGGCGGTCTGGTGCTGGTGGGGGATACCACAGGATTCATCGACCCGTTTACCGGGGAGGGGATTTATCTTGCGCTCAGGAGTGCCCAGCTGGCGGCGGGAGTGATTCAAAAAGCTTTTCAGGCGGGGGATTTCTCAAGAGATTTTCTGGCGGAGTACGAACACCGGCGGCAGGCTGAATTTCACCGGAAATTTATTTTGAGCCGGATTTTGCAGAAACTCATTTACCGGCGGCGCTGGTGCGATGGCGTGGTGGCCTTGCTTCGGCGGAATCCCCATCTGGCGCAAACCCTGGTGGGGGTGATCGGCGATTACCTGCCGGCCGACCGCGTGGTGTCGTGGCGATTTTTGGTTCAAGCGATCCGGGGTGCAGTCTTCCCCAAAGCCACCGCCGTACCACCTCCCGTGGGCGTGGCGGGCCTGGCGGAATAGACCCGGGGTCAAAAGCCGGGGGTCTAGAACCGTTATTAATGCGGGCTCGCCTGGTACTGGTCGATGATCTCCGTCATCCGGTCCTTGTTTCTCAGCTTGTGTTTCTGGATAGTTTTCTTTTCCACTTCCTGCTCCGGGCTCAGGAATTTCATGTGGTTCAGCGCTTCCACCCGGTGCTTCAGTTGAGAGTGTTCTTCGTACAGTTTTTTGAATTCATCATTCTCGTTTTGGATTTTTGCAAGCAATGTCGGATCAATCTCCATGTCATGATCTCCTTTCGGCTAATGATCCTCCCAAACTCAGTTCGGCTTCGGATTTTCGTATGTAATTAATGTGTAACTGATTCAAATCGAAATTATTTTGAGTGTCAAACCGGGGCGCAGCCAGCCGTGCGACCCCGGCGGCGGTTGAATATTTCAAGGGGCCTTCGGGTTCCACAAACCGGTCTCCGAGAGACTTTCTAAAAAGGTCCCGGTAGCGCTCCACCCCGTTACCGATAAACAGGGTGGGGGCCTCGATGGCGGCGCACAGGGCTTCCGGAGCCAGCGCGCTTTCCGGGATCACCGGAACCGGCCCGTTATTTGTGTTTTCAAATACCGCGGCGTACAATTCCTGCTTGCGTGCGTCCAGCGCGGTACAGACGGGAAGCCCGGGCGAATCCACGGTGCTGGCCAGCGCTTCCAGGGAATTGATGCCCACGAACGGTTTTTTCGTGGCCAGGATGAATCCCTTGAGCAGGCTGACCCCGATTCTCAATCCGGTAAACGAACCCGGGCCGAGGGTGACGGCAAACCCGTCGACATCATCCAAACGTGCCTCTCCCTCCTTGAGGACTTGGTCTACCATCTGTAACAGAAACTTGGAATAGGAAGGCTGAGGGTCGGCGATTTGTTCTGAAACGATCGTACCGTTATTCAGGAGGGCAACACTACAACCTGGAGTGGATGAGTCGATTCCCAGGATTCTCATCGTTCTCCTGTCTGATTCGTTGAAAGCTCTTAATATCCCGCCCGAAAAGCACACAGGCGTATCAAGCCTTATTTATTAAACCTATTTCATTGCCGCTTAAAAGTCAATGTCCAACCGTGATGAGTTGATGGGAAACCATTCTTTTTCAATGATCGGCAGGATAAAGTTTTAGATGTCCGGCATTTAAGCGGGGCCTGTTTTCTTCCGCCAGGGCGGATTTTTTGAGCGGCCCACCTCCCCCGGGTCCGGATTCTCGGCGAACCTCAGGGACTTGTTAGGTATTAATTGATTTTATTGAACTTATTTGCTTGACAAAATTTGCCGTTCGTTTTACTTTTACTTGGCATGCCATGTAAATATATGGTAACTGTTTGATTTTAAAATACTTAAAAGTTCATTAAATTCAGCCCTTCTCGTACCGTGAAATATCACCCATAACCGGATGGAGGACCCTTATGTTCTACCAAGTCAAGATTCTTGATGATCGAGGAAAGGTCCAGAAAGTGATCTCTTCGAAACGGTTAAGCAACAAGTTCTGGAAGCGCAACAATCAAGGGAAGGAATTTACGGGAAATATGGGAGTGGAAGAAGATGAGTTCAATTATGAATCCAATTGGAATACCATGGGGTCTTCCAAACCCAGCCAGGTCAAGCTGGACGAATCGACTTGACCCTTTTCTTCGTCCGATATTTCTATGGAACAAAGGGTTTCCTGCCTTTATAATAAGATCAATCATCCTTATCAATCTGGAGTACGCATCAGGCGCATTCAGCGCTTTTCCGCCTTCAGTCCGGCGTGAATATGAATCCCTGCCTCAAGTAATATGTATGTAACCACCGACCGGGATCTTCCCGACCTGATCCGAAAGCTTGAAAACTGCGACATCCTGGCTGTCGATACCGAATTCGTTCGGGAAAAAACTTATTTTCACCGGTTGGGCCTGATTCAAATCGCCGGCGGCGAGGTGTGTGCCGCGGTCGATCCCATTTCCGTCAAAAACCTCGGTCCACTGCTGGATCTGTTGAAACGCCGGGACAAGGTGAAAGTGTTTCATGCGGGCAAGCAGGATCTGGAAATCCTGTTCCGGCTAACCGGCGAGGTGGTGCAACCGATTTTCGACACCCAGGTG
>SMVT01000058.1 GCA_004357365.1 Nitrospina sp. | reverse complement strand
TTGTTGGGAACGGCTTTTTATATGCATTACCAAAACGCCGGCCCACCCAAGGACAACTCAACCGCTTGTGAGGTGGCGGCTGGGAAAAGAAATAACGGCAGTGTTTTTCTATGGGGCACCGCTTTAACTACCGGAGCTCTTTTGGTTTTACCATTTCTCCGATAAAAAGTTATGAAGGTAATTTTAAAATATAAATTTGCCGTTTTGCCGGCCCTGATTTTGCTTTTTTATCCATGGTCTCTGCCAGCTGAACCGGCGGTAAATTCAAAAGTTGAAATACTCCAACAGTACCAGTTGAAAGTCAGGGGTTTGAAATGCGAAAGCTGTATCCCCGATGTCCAAAAATCTTTAAAACGGTTGGATGGAGTTCGCTCCGCCGAGATCACTCATTTTGATAAAGCCGGCAGTACAACAGTGGTGGAAACGGTGCCTGGAAAGGTAGAGGGTCAACAATTGGTCTCGGCCCTTAAAAGCGATGGGTTTCGGGCGGAGATTGTGTCTGTCGGCGAACCCAGGGAGGTGATGTTGCCTGCCCAATCAGGGTTCATTAAGTTCCGTTTATTCGATTAACAAATTCTAATAAGGCAAGGTTAATATTTTCTATGAGTAAAATAGAGTTTTTATATTTTGCGGATTGCCCCAATTATTTGCTTGCTTTGGATTTATTGGATGAGGTTTTAAATGATGAAAACCTTGACTGGCCGATTGAAATGATTCTCGTGACCACTGAGGAGACGGCAGTATCTCAAAAGTTTTTAGGCTCTCCATCTATTCGGATCGGCGGAAAGGATTTGGAGGGAATCTCCGGCAGTGAAGGGGAGTACGGCTTGAAATGCAGGATATATTCAGGGGATGGAGCCCTCCAGGGAATCCCCCCGGAATCATTAATACGTAATGCCTTGACCCAAGCCAAAACGAAGGAGTCCTGTTGTGAATGAAGGAGTCGGAGTTGTTGAGTTTCTTTCAAACATAATGAACCGAGCCATGAACAATCGTCTTGGGCCTCATCAAATTTCCACGATCACCTTTTTTTTATTTGTGTTGGCTTTGAGTGTATCCCCGATTCCGGCCTTTGGGGCAAACGATAACCTTATATCCAAGGGAGCGGCAGCCCGTGCTAAGGGCAAGCTGGCTTTGGCGGAAAAATTCTTCACCCAAGCGGCGGCGGCCAATCCACAAGGTTATAGAGCCATGAAAGCCCTTGCGGAAATCAAATTTGAATTGGGAAAGGTGAAGGAAGCGAATGACTTGATTGAACGTTTGCTTGCCTTGAAGGTAACAGGAGGACGCCAGGTTCTGGTTTATTTGAAAGATGAAAAGGAGCCTGTTTCAGGAGAACTGGTAGACGAAACCGTGGTGAAGATGGAAATGAGTGAAGAAAGCTCAGGCCCCTATATGAAAAATCCGATGTTGATGCCTACAGAATATTATCGCATCTTTCTGTCGAATGACGGAAAAGTTAAACTTTTCCCGAAAAGCCAGGTCAGTATCAAGTATCTCGGTATACCCCGCATTATCCGGGAACGTGTGGTCGAGTTGCAGGAAAAAGTTAAAAAGAAGATGATTGCCAGTACCCAAGCTGGAGGGCCGGTGGCAATGGTCATCCTTAAAGGGGGCTGTTTTGAAATGGGAAATGAGAAGGGTGGTCCTCTCGAAAGGCCCGCGCATGAAGTATGCGTTGCCTCATTCACCATGGACAAGTACGAGGTGACGCAAAAATATTTTCAGGCCAAAATGAATGGCAACCCCTCGCTGTTTCCCGGGGCGAATCTTCCAGTAGACAGCGTCACTTGGATGGAGGCCAACGAGTACTGCCAGAAATCCGGGAAACGATTGGCCACGGAAGCGGAATGGGAGTATGCGGCGCGGGGTGGCACCACTTCCGAATTTTATTGGGGAGAACAAATGGAACCCGGAAAAGCTAATTTTTGCGACCGGGAATGCGCTCTCAATGTCCGCTTCCCGGAGATTTCGGATGGTTTTAAACATACGGCGCCGGTGAGTTCCTTTCCTCCCAACCCATTCGGACTTCATGACATGGCCGGTAATGTCAGCGAGTGGGTTTTTGATTCTTACCATGAAGGATATTACATCATCAGTCCAAGGGATAACCCGAAAGGCGCCCTTCTTCAGATTTCCCAGAAACCCAGGCAAGGTGAGCCTGATAGTTTGTTTCTGGCCGAACGGTCAGCCAGCCGAAAAGTAGTTCGAGGAGGGGCGTGGGAGACGACGGCTTTTATGCTTCGTCCCTCCAGCCGTAAGGTGTTTTATCCCGGTTACCGGATCGAGGGGGTAGGTTTTCGCTGTGCCGCCGATTTGAAATAAATCCCCCAACCACAGCTAACAGGTCCATCGGCCGCACATTGAAAGTGCATTCCTTTGGCTAATAGCGGTAAAGCTCCGGTTTGTAGGGACCGGTGACCGGGAGGTTCAGGTATTTCGCCTGCTGGTCCGTCAACTTCGTCAGTTTTACTCCCAGCTTCCCAAGATGCAGGCGAGCCACTTCCTCGTCCAGAATCTTCGGCAGGGTATACACCGCCACTTCATATTTCTTGGTGAACAGTTCGATCTGTGCCAGCACCTGGTTGGTGAAGGAGTTGGACATCACGAACGAGGGATGCCCGGTGGCGCACCCGAGGTTCACCAACCGGCCTTCCGCCAGCAATATGATGCAATGCCCGTCCGGAAACGTGTATTTGTCCACCTGTGGTTTGATTTCCTGTTTGTTGATGCCGGGAAATTTGTTCAGTTTGTCCACCTGGATTTCGCAATCGAAGTGGCCGATGTTGCAGACGATGGCCGTGTCTTTCATTTTCTCCATGTGATCGATGCGCACGATGTCCTCACAGCCGGTGGTGGTGACATAAATATCGCCTTCCGCAATGGCATCTTCCATGGTGGTGACCTCCAAGCCCTCCATGGCCGCCTGCAACGCGCAGATGGGATCGATTTCCGTGACCAGGACGCGTCCGCCGTACGATCGCATGGAGTGCGCGCATCCCTTGCCGACATCGCCGTAACCGGCGATTACTATCACTTTGCCGGCGAGCATCACGTCGGTGGCGCGCTTAATGCCGTCCGCCAGAGATTCGCGGCAACCGTACAGATTATCGAATTTCGATTTGGTGACGGAATCGTTGACGTTCATCGTCGGTACTTTTAACTCTCCGTCTTCGACCATTTTATAAAGCTTGTGCACGCCGGTGGTGGTTTCCTCGGTGATGCCTTTGATGCCCACCAGGAGTTCCGGGCGTTTTTCATGGACGTAGCCGGTCAAATCGCCACCGTCGTCGAGAATCATGTTGGGACCCTGGTCGTTGTCGAACGGCAGAGTTTGCGCGGTACACCACCAGTATTCTTCTTCGGTTTCGCCTTTCCATGCGAACACGGGAATGCCCGCCTTGGCGATGGCCGCCGCGGCGTGGTCCTGGGTCGAGAAAATGTTGCAGGAGGCCCAGCGGACTTCCGCGCCCAGCTCGATCAGGGTTTCGATCAGGACCGCCGTCTGGATGGTCATGTGCAGGGAGCCGGCGATGCGCGCGCCTTTCAGCGGTTTGTCCTTGCCGTATTTTTCACGCAGGGCCATCAGACCGGGCATTTCCTTTTCCGCGAGAATAATTTCCTGGCGGCCCCAATCGGCCAGCGAAAGGTCTTTAACCTTGTATTTTTCTGCAACAACCGTCGAGGTCATTTAATTCTCCTTATCAATTTCTGAAAAGAGTCTATATTAATTATTAGTGGTGGCTCACACCTTATCGGATGATTTCAGTACAGGTCCGGTCGGGTCTTCTGCGAAGGTAAGCCCAGTTAATTCAATCTTGTATGTGTCCGAGGCGGCCTTGGGGGTGTCCGGGTGACTCGGCCCAGCCAGAGTCCATTTTAACAGTGAGTGTGAGTTTCGTCCACTTGAAATCGGTGTCAGGCGGGCTTCGTTATCATGGAAATTACAGCCATAAAAATTTTCCCCTTCGAACCGGGTGGTTTGCAAAAAAATTTAAAAGCTTACGCGGAAATCACGGTGGACGACGCGTTGATCCTCAAAGGTATCAAGATATTTGAAAAAGAAAACGGCGGCATCTTCATCACCTATCCCGCTATTCAGGGCAAGGACCAAACCTTCCACGACATTGTTATCCCCACAAACCCCAATATCAAAAAACAGATTCGAGATGCCATTGTCGAGGCCTACAAAAAGACCCGGGAATGATTGGGACGATCAGTTTCCGGTGATTTTGACGGTCTTGTAAAGGAAATTTTTGAAACTCAGAAATTTTTTGTTTTCCTCGGGATTGTTTCGGAATTGATCACTGCACACGCCCAGTTTGACCGCCAGGCCCGGCAGGTTGGTTTGGTAACGGGTTTTCGCCGTCTCGATGAGCGAGGACACCGCGTCCCGCGTCAGGCGTTTGCTTTTGAAAGGGTGATAAATGGACGTCCAGAAATCCCCCCGGCCCTGTTCCAGGGTTTCCAGAATTTCATGAACCCATCCGTTGTTCTCTGCGGCCGCAGGCGGGTCCGCCCATTCCTCCCCGCTGGCGTTGATTAAATCCTCCTGAGTGATCCGGGATTTTTTGCAGAACAGCAGGGTTCTCAGCAGCAGATTTTTCAATTCCCGGACGTTGCCCCGGAACTTTCTGTGAGTCAGAAACGCGATGGCCTCCCGGTCGAATTGCGGCGGAGGATTGTTGGGATCTTTTTTATACGCCTGGTGGAGTCGTCCCAGAAAGTGAATGGCCAAGTCCTCGATATCTTCCTGCCGTTCGTTAAGTGCCGGAATGTGAAAATGGAGCGCGTTGAGCCGGTGATACAAATCCTCCCGGAACCGCCCGGCTTCGATTTCTTCCAGCAGGTTTTTGTTGGTGGCGGTGATCAGGAAGATTTGCGAATAACGGGGCTGGTTTTCCCCGAGGCGCATAAACGCGCCGGTATCCAGAAAACGCAACAGCTGGACCTGCGTTTTGGGATCGGCGTCCCCGATTTCGTCGAGGAACACGATGCCGCCGTCCGCCTCCTCCAGAATGCCCTTACGGTGGGATTCCGCCCCGGTGTATGCACCTTTTTTATGGCCGAACAATTCGCTATAGGTCAGGTCCCCGCTGTAGGCGGCGATATTGGTTTTGCGCAGAGGAAGTTCGTATTGGCCTTCCCGGTTGGACCGGAAAATTTCCAGGAGACGCGAATAAATATTGTTGAAGAAAAATTCCTTGCCGGTCCCCGTCTGGCCGGTGAGGAGCAGGGAAGGCAGTCCCATGACCGCCTCCAGCTGTTGACCCCGCTCCCAGTGGAGCATCCGGTGGCTGATCGATTCCACAACCGTGTCGATCTGCTTGATCAGGTGGTGAATCTTGCGGCTTTTACCGATGACATTTCCGAGATAATAGGAGGAGACCTTGGGGTCGCGGTATTCGATTTGTTCCCGCAAGACGGACATCTCCGCCCGCACGCTTTCGATTTGCTTCAGGTGGTACACTTTCTGCCCGATCAAGCTGGCGATGATCTGAAGGATTTTCTTATGCTCCTCCTTGAAACAGTTCACCTTGAAACTGTCCTGATTGATGACCCCCAGAACATTGTTTTCGTAAATAATGGGAACTGCCAGTTCGGAACGAATGGCCGACGACAGGTTTTTATAAAACCCCTGGGTCAACTGCGTGTTGTTGACATCGGAAAACAGCACCGGCCGGGCGGTATGCGCGCAATAGCCGTTGACCGATTTCATGGCGTCCGGCAGGTCGTTGCCTCCCACTAGCAGGGGAGGGATTTCACTCTTTTTCCAGGCGCGCGATTTGGCGCCGGCCAGCTTTCCCTGTTCGTCCTCCACCACCAGCCAGTGTTGGCCGTCGATTATTTTCAGGAGCGAAATGGTCCCGCAATCAGCTCCCAGAAGCTCCGAGGTTTTACCCAGAATATTTTGCAGAAACGATTGCAGGGAACTGTTTTGTTCCGAAAGCAATCCTTCGATCTCGCTCAACACCTGAATTTCGATATTGGCCTGGCTTTCTTCCAGGATCAGGTTTTCCACCATGGACGCGTGTTGCTGGAGCAGGGCCTTTTCAAAGGGGGTGAACTCGTAGGGTTCGCTGGTGTAGTAATTAACGGCGCAAATGAATTTGCCCGTCTTCCGGTCGTATTTGGGAACCTGGTAGAGCGACACCAGGTTGATTTCGCTGGCAATGTCTTTCCGGGGGAACTGTTCTTCCATAA
>SMVT01000057.1 GCA_004357365.1 Nitrospina sp. | reverse complement strand
GCTCATCGCCTGGCAGGCCGCGACGCTCGGGTATCTGTTCGGCCGCTTCCCGGACGTTCCAAGCGGATACGACACCGCCACCCAACTCCTCAAATCCGCCACCTGTCACGCTAAACTCATGATTTACCTCGACGAGTGCAAGTAACCACATTTTTCTACTTTTTCAACATCGATTCTAAATATTTGAAGACGGTTTGGGTGGCGATGGCGTAACCTTTGGCGAGGGGATGGATGCCATCGGCGCGGGTGAGTTCGGGGCGCGCCGCGACGTTTTCGAGAAAAAACGGGATGAGGGGAACGTTGTATTGTTCCGCCAGAAGAGTAAACGATTCTTTAAACTCCCGGCTGTATTCGGCGCCCAGGTTGGGGGTGATCTCCATCCCCGCCAGCAGAACCTTGGCGCCTTTCTTCTGACAGGCCTCGATGATGAGACCCAGGTTCTTGCGCATCTCATCGATCGGCAAACCGCGCAGGCCGTCGTTGGCCCCCAGCTCGACGATCACGATCTCCGGCTCATGCTGCAACACCCAGTCGATGCGCCGCACGCCCCCGGCGGTGGTGTCGCCCGACACCCCGGCGTTGATCACCTTATAATGATAGCCCTTGCCGTCGAGCAGGCGCTGGAGCCGGGCGGGGTAGCTGTCCTTCGCATCCACCATGAACCCGGCGGTGAGGCTGTCGCCGAAGGCGAGGATCACCGGCTCGCCCAACCCGTGTGAAGCGTTCATCAAGATCACCCAGAATAACAGCCCGGAAAAAAGGTTTGGCAGAAGGCGCCGAACTCTGTAACAATAATTCATAACCCTGCTCTTACGGAAAGCGGACAGCGATGATCGAAATCCGACAGTTAACCAAATCCCTGCACGGCGGCGGCCACCGGGTGGACATCCTCACCGGCATCGACCTGACCATCCCGGACGGCCAGTTCGTCGCCGTCACCGGTCCTTCGGGAAGCGGCAAGACCACCCTGCTCAGCCTGATCGCCGGGCTGGACGCGCCCTCCGGCGGTTCGATCGTCGTGGATGGTGAGGATATCACGAAACTGAACGAAGATGAACTGGCCCTGTTGAGAGGACGCCGGTTCGGATTCGTGTTCCAGAATTTTCATCTTATCCCCACCCTGACCGCCATCGAGAACGTAATCCTGGCGGCGGAGCTGACCGGCACCCCCGGCGCGCACAAAAAGTCCGAGGACCTGTTGGGCGTGGTGGGACTGGACGACCGCCTGCACCATTACCCCTCGCAACTCTCCGGCGGCGAACAGCAACGGCTCTGTCTGGCGCGCGCGTTCGTCAACGAACCGGACATCGTGCTGGCGGACGAGCCGACCGGCAACCTCGACTCCAAGAACAGCGGACGCGTCCTCGACCTTTTCGCGGAGTTGCACCGCGTGAAACAGGCCACCATTATTCTCGTCACGCACGAGCCGCACATTGCGGAACGGACGCAACGCATTCTCACCATGGCCGACGGCAGGATCGTGGGTGACACCCTCAGCCCTGCGGGGCCGTCATGAGTATCGGCCGGCTGACGCTCCGTCAACTGTTCGCGCTGGCGATCGCCGAAAGCCGGGGCGCGGGCCGGCGGTTTCTGTTTTTCGTGATCTGCCTCGCCATCGGCGTCAGCGCGGTGATGACCATCAAAAGCGTCTCGGTCATCCTGGAGCAGGCCATCCTCAGGGAATCGAAGGGTCTTTTGGCGGGGGACCTCGAAATCAAAAGCAGTTGGCCGCAAAGCGAGAAGGACCGCGCCTATCAGCAAACCGCCCTGGGGCCGGGAACGGAGTTCCAGTTTGTGCGCGAACTGAACGCCATGGCCCGGTATCCCGTCAAGCCCGGGGGCCGCACCACGAATCTCCTGGTCGAACTCAAAGCGGTCCCCACGCAGGCGCCGTTGTATCCTTTTTACGGAATATTCAAAACCCGTCCGGCGCATCCCTTGCCTGAATTGCTGGCGAATAACGGCGCGCTGGTGGAGGCGAATTTTCTGATCAAAACGAAATTGAACGTCGGCGACACCTTTCAACTGGGCTCGGTGACCGCGCGTATCACCGGAGTCATCGAAGGCGAACCGGACCGCATCTCGCGCGCGTTCAGTCTGGGTCCACGGGTGATGGTGTCCAACCAAACCCTGGACCGGTCCGACCTCATCTCGCCGGGGAGCCGCATCCGCCACAAAACCCTGATCCGCCTGCCGGAAACCCTGGAGCCGGAGAGAGCGGTGGCCCTGCTGACGCGCGGGCTGAAGGACAAGGGCACCGCCATCCGCACCTACCGCGACATGGAATCCAGACTCACCGACTCGGTCGACCGTATGGGGAAATACCTGGGATCGGTCGGGGTGATCGCGCTGTTGATGGGCGGCATCGGCGTGGCGATGATCATCCGCACTTTCATGGCACAGAAGCTCGACACCATCGCCATCCTCAACTGCCTGGGCGCGACCTCGCACACGGTGTTTAAGGTGTATCTGTTGCAGGCGGTTCTGTTGGGACTGATCGGCAGCGGGCTGGGCGTCGCCATCGGTTATGGAATGCAATACCTGTTGCCCTCCAAACTGGCGGGGCTGTTGAACGTGCAGATCGAGCCGGGGTTTCTCTGGATCCCGGCGGTGCAGTCTCTGGGCATGGGTTTGTTGACCACACTGTTGTTCACCCTCTGGCCGTTGATCCGCGCGGTGCGGACGCGTCCTTTGCGGCTGTTCCGCCACATCGCGGAGGAGGAGGAATTGGCGAAAGGGTCGCGCCGCCAGCGATGGCTAATGGCGCTGATCTTTACGCTGGGGCTGGGCGTCATGATCATCTGGCAGGCGGAATCGGTGCGCCACGGCATGGTGTTTCTGGTCTCGCTGATGGTGGCGGCAGGTCTGCTGGCGGGCATCTCGGTAATATTTCTCAAGGCGCTCCGCAAACTGCCGCCATCGAAGCGCATCACGCGGCGTTACGGTCTGGCCAATCTGTACCGGCCCAACAATCAGGCGGTATCGATCATCACCGCGCTGGGGATAGGCATCATGCTGGTGCTGTCGATCCGGCTGGTGCAAATGGACATGATCGCCATGCTCAACAAAAACACCGAGATCAAGCCGCCGAGTTTTTTCTTCATCGACATTCAAAGAGACCAGACCGGGACCTTCGAAAAAATCATTCAACAAACCGCGCCGGAGGCCGAAATGGAAATGACGCCGCTGGTGCGTTCGCGCTTGTACAGCATCGACGGCCGCAAAATGGAGAACTGGCAATACAAGAACAAGCACGAGGAGGAATGGTTCATCAACCGCGAGTTCGTGCTGACTTATAGGGAGAACCCACCCTCGCGGGACAATACCATTATCCAGGGCCGCTGGTGGAACCCAGAGGAGGCGCATCTGCCGCTGGTGTCGCTGGAAGAAGACGCGGCCCGGCGGCTGGGCGCTAAGCTTGGATCGCAACTCACCATAGAGATCCAGGGAATTCCCATCACCGCGGAGGTGACCAGTATTCGTAAGGTGAGCTGGCGCAATATCCGCACCAATTTTTACATGATCTTTTCTCCCGGCGCGCTGGCGCAGGCGCCGATTACCTATGTCGGCACGGTCAGCGTCGCCAGGGATAAAGAGCTGGCCCTGCAGGAGGCGGTGGTGGACGCCCTGCCGAACATCACTGCGCTCAGCACGCGCGACATCGTCGATACGGTGGAGTCGGTGGTCAACAAACTGCTGACGCTGGTGGATTTCATGTCGGGCTTCGCGATTCTTTCCGGTCTGTTCATTTTAGCGGGCGCGATCGCGTCCACCAAGTTCCGGCGGCTGAAGGAGTCGGCTATTTTAAAAACGCTGGGCGCACAGAGAAAAGTGGTTGCGTCGATTCTGGGTTACGAGTACGCGATGCTGGGGGCGATTGCAGCAGTGATCGGCGTTCTGCTTTCGGCAGGACTTTCGTGGGCGGTGATGCACTACATCGTCAAGGCGGACTGGCACCTGCGCCTCGTTCCGATGGCATGGGCGTTGGTGACGGCGGTGATTCTGACCACGGTCACCGGCATCCTGAGCAGTCTCGACGTCCTTCGAAACAAGCCGGTACATACCCTGCGCAAGGTCGACGCCTGATGATGCAACGGGTTTAAATCTCCAGGGAGACCTGATCCCCTTCCACCTGCACCTTATAGGTTCCGACTTTGGCCTCGGGGTTGTTCTGACATTGTCCACTGGTCACATCATACTGCCATCCATGCAGGGGACAGGTGATGATGTTTCCCTCCAGCTTTCCGGAACCCAGGGAGCCGCCTTTGTGCAAGCAGGTGTTTTCCGTGGCACACCACTGTCCGCCCGCGTTGTAAACTGCGATCTGCTTGCTGTCCACCGTGAAGGTTTTGCATTGACCCTCGCCTATATCGGAAATTTTACATATCTGGTGTAAAGCCATTATTTGATTCCTCAAAAGGGTTTGAAAATCCATATTTCAAATGAAACAAAACCATTTTAATATTTCTCTCTTTTAATAAAAACCGAATTCGATGGAATTCCCATGAAATCGAATTTGTCAAACAATTGACAATGCTATACACTTCGCAACCAACGTTGGATTTCAAGGATTGTATCCCATGCTCCCGGATCGATTCCCGGTATTAACGAGAGGATTTTCCGGATCTTCCTTCAGGGTCTTATTCTGTTTTTTCTGCTTGGTTTTATTGGGGTTATGGATGGGAGGCGGCTCATGGCTGAGGGCCGACCCCAAGGATTATATTCATGAGCCCTATGAAGCGCCGCCCTACGTTCCGCCTCCGCCGCGCCCATCGAAAGTCCACCTCATCAACAACAAAGACGGCACCCTCACGGATCAACAGGGGTTGATGTGGACCGCCAAGGACAGCTACGCCGATCTGGGGCGGTGCCTGAACTGGTATCAGTCGTATGACTATGTGAAAAGTCTGAGGACGGGCGGACACAGCGACTGGCGCATGCCCACCACATGGGAGATGTACGGCATTTACGACGACACCATTGAAAACGCCATGGCCTGGGACCACGACCCGGAGAATCCTCTGCACTTGGATACCATGTTCGCGGATGGCGCGGCGTACTGGTACTGGTCGGGAGATAAGGAGGACACCGATCTGACCGACTGCTGTGCCCCGGCTTTTTATTTTGTGAAGGGATTTGCCAACGTGCGGCGGTTGTCCACGTGCCTCAACGGCGGCGTGCGCGCCGTGCGGAATGCCCGGTAGAATTTATATGGAGACGCGTTATCTGCGGGCAGATGAATCCGCTCGATTTGAATTAGAGGTTGGGTGGTATAGGTTTTATTGAGGTGAGGCAACGCCGCCGTATGTATAAGTCAATACCTTCGGGCCTTCCATATAGAAGTTTTTGAAATCCAGCATTTTAAAACCGGAATTAAGAATCAACCGGTCGATTTCGCGGTTCACGTGGCAACCCCCGAAAGCCCATTTCTGTATGGGATTCCACAAGTTCTGCAAGCGTGCGACCCGGCGGTCCGGGCTGAGCCCGTGTTCCAGGAACGTGTACCGTCCCTCCGGTTTCAACACGCGCCGTATTTCCTTTAAGGCGGCGACCGGATCGGCAATGGTGCACACCGTCCAGGTAGTCACCACCGCATCCACCGAGCGGTCCGGCAGGGCGATCCGGGGTCCCTCGGGTTCCACAAACTCGACGGGAAACGGCACGCGCTGAATTCTTTGTGCGGCCAGGCGGCGGCCCAGTTGTGAGGGGTCCAGTGCGTACAGGTGCGAAACCCGGTGGGAGTAATGCGGCAGGTTCAATCCCGATCCGAAGCCGACTTCAAGTACGCGGCCGCTGACGCCTTCCAGGTATTGTTTGCGGAGACGGCTGAACCGCTCGCTGCTCATCCCCCAGTCAATGCCGCGGGGAAGAATTTGATCTTCATAAAAACCCATGATGGTCTTCGGGCCTCCGGTTTTTGATTGCAGTATAACACCCGCATGAAAACGGCCTTATTCTTCCTGATTCCCCCGACCCTGTCCGATCCCCCTTCAAAATCAACCACAACGGCTCACCCAACTCAGATTAATTGACATTTCCGGCAGGCTGAAATAGAGTACGGGTATCCCAAATACTAGTAACAGGAGTGCTTACCGTAAATGGCAAAAAAAGAGAAATCATCCTTAGGTGGAGGCAAGGCAGGATCGCTCTGCAACTGGGCCTGGACCCGCCATCCGGGGCGATAAACCTCTGCACTTTTTTTCCGGAGTCGCAATGCCCTATTTACAGGAATTGAATCCCAATCTGTTTCGTTGGTCGGAGTTCTCCGATGAAAAGCAGTTGAACTTCAATGGTTATTATTTGGTCAACCGGGAGGAATCGGTCATTATTGATCCGCCCGATTTAAGCAATGACGGCATGAGTGAATTGAAGAAACGGATAGCCGACCATGCCCGCAGTCCATTAAAAGCCGTTCTGCTGACCAACGCTCACCATGACCGGGCAAGCCTCAATTTCAAAGAGACTTTCCATATCCCGATTTACATCCATGAAAACGACAAGGATTTATTGGATTTCACTCCCGATCATACTTTCAAAGACGGTGAAATATTATTTTGCGGTTTAAAAGTGATTCATTTGAAAGAACAAAAATCGCCTGGGGAATCGGCCTTCCTGCTGGAAGACCAGAAAAAACTGTTTGTCGGCGATGCTTTGATCGGAAAAAGGCCGGGAAAACTCAATCTCCTTCCGCCGGAAAAATATAAGGACATCCATAAAGCCAAAGAGGCTTTAAAAGTTCTTAAATCCTGTAATTTTGATGATTTGCTCCTGGGTGACGGGGAGCCCATCCAAGGCGGCGCCAAAAAACTGTTGGAAGCATTTTTTAATGATTAAGACCCGGATTTTTCAGCTGGGCGATCCGGTTACCCTCCCTCTCGACTAACTCCATTGGAAAGGGTACGAACTGGCTCAGGTTATTAATATTTCCCAGGGCTCTCTTTCCGACATAGAAAACGGTAAATCTTACCCATCGACTCCAACCATCATTAAAATAATGACCCAGACGGATAGTGATATTTACTGGTTATTGTTGGGGGAATAGAAGTAAAGTTCACTGCAGGGCCTCGAAAGGGCCCCCGGTTTTTTAATTCCTTTGGAAAACAAAAAATTGCTTACGAGGGCAAACTTAAAATTATCTCGTCGTTTTCTATCTTTACCGGATAAGTTTCAACCATGCATCCATCATCACATCGATCCACGGTAACACATTCGCCGTTGGTGACATCAAATTGCCAACCGTGGGCCGGGCAGGCCACTAGTTTCCCTTCCAATTTACCAGTGCCCAAAGAAGCTCCCACGTGCGGACATTCATCCTCAAAAGCAAAAAGTTCACCTTCAAACTTGAACATCGCTACCTTCTTGCCGTTGATGGTAAACGTTTTGCCTTGCCCATTGAGAACATGGTGCCATTTCCCTAAATTATATTCGGTCATCAATTCCCCGCCTCTAACAATGTCCCGTGAATTGAGTGGATTATACCAAACATTTGACAGCATCGGCAGCCTGGAATAGAGTACGGGCATCCAAACACCCTCTAGGTTTTAGTGATGGCCCTCTTCATCCCCTACAGATGCCCGCAATGCTTTGAGAGCGTGACGCTGATTCAGCCACAGTACAAAGGTTGAGCCTTTAAGGGACCAGCGCGGGGTGCGCCAAAGGAAGGAAGCCCTCCGGTAACCAACCCACGCCGGGGGCCTTCAATCGAGGGCTTCCGGTTTTTTTCATCCTACATTTAAAAATGTTTTGTAGGTTAGCAATGCGCCCAATCCAAAAAGAATATAGGAAATGATTACAAAAATAATGGTGGTGTATTGGAAAACTTTGCCTCTCTTTTCCCATCGCTCCGTAGCTTCGACATTCTCTTCTTCTTGATTTGCTTTACTGTAGGCGGCTTGAGACAGGTATGCTCCACCAGATGCCATTGCCGCCACTAAAGTCCCGAATACAAAGTAGGCTAATGAGCAACTTAATATTGGAATTAACGCTTTAGACTTTTCACTAGTAGCCAAATTACCAATAAATGCAAGGATGGCCACGGACGCGACACCGTTAATTAGAATGACACTTTTTAAGGCGGCTTGGCCTGATTGGATGGATGCCTTAAGGCTTTCTACTGAGCTTTGAAACTTTTGATCCCTATATTGCTCATCACTCATTGCCGTTCTCCTAGTGGATTATTCTATCGCCGGATTATACCCGAAATTCTGGGATACGGCCCATGCCCTTGGGCAAAAGGGACAGAAGCCCCTGAATAGACCTTTTGTCACTTTAGTCCCGTCTTTTAGGTGCAATACCTGAATGAGAGCGTAACGCTGATACAGCCACAGCATAATCAAACAAGATATCTAAGTCGACTCAGCGAGCTTCTCCCTTTCAAGCGCCCAATAAGCATTCAAGTGTTTTTGAGCGACGGCTAAAACCCCTCCCTGAAGCAAAATCAAAGCAAACTCAAACCACCAGTAATAAGGAAGCTCCGAAGGCAAGAACTTTCTCATTCCACTCAAGACAAAAAACATCAGGACAATGGATAATATTGGGAAAGATTGTTTTTGTTCTTTATTTAAAATTTCCCTGATCATCCGAAACAAAAAATATAAAAAAGCCGCCTCTATACCCGCCATCATCACATTGAATGAAATTTCAATGGAGGGATCGAAGGAATGTCCTTCCCGCTCTCCCAGAATGGCCCCATAAACAAAAAAAGGAATGATGGTGAATACAAACAACCCCAGAGTCCTCAGGTCAGGATTGAGTCTCAGGTTTTTATAGTCCTTGAAATTCCGGTAATTCCTGTGGAACCAGAAATAAAGGTAGAGTCCGAAAGTCAATCCATAGAAAACTACAACCCGTTTGACGGGCAACACTCTGGGTGGAGTTTTTGCCCGAACTCTGGCCTCCAAGCCGATTTGCGAACCCCAAAGGGTGCGTATGGAAATTCTTCTATCGCTTTTCCCGGGAACTAAAATATCATCCAGTTTTAGACTCCCCTCCGACAGCTTATCCCGGATATCTTTTAATAACAGCGGCTCTTTTTTCTTTAAATCTTCTGGTAAAAAATATTCCCCAGAAGAAAATTCGATCCGTTTGGAAGTTTTTTCAAGTTCTCTTTTGACTTTCAAAGCCAGATAAATTCCAAAAATGACAATTCCAAAAAGCGGATAAATCGACCAGGATAAATTGGAAAATGCCACGGAGTCATAAGTCCCATGGAGAATGATTACTATGACCAGGCCCCGCGTTAAATGTTTCCATGGAGTGGAAGAAAACTTGGCCTTTCCCATGAAGTAACCCAGGATGATCCCATCGAAGGCGTGGGCGGGAACAGCGGTGAGCATTCTCAAAATCCCCGTCTCGTAACCCAAAGGGACCACATACATTATATTTTCCATGGTCGCAAAACCACAGCCAATCATACCCCCGTAAACTATCCCATCAAACGGATCGTTAAAATTCGGGTCCTCGTAAATGAATTCTTTAAGGAAAAAGAATTTGCACGCTTCTTCCGCCAGGGCCACACCGAAAAAGGCAGAAATAACCGTCTGCCACCACGTATCATTGAAAGATCCTTCCCAACCAAGAATTTTTACAAAAGTTTCCTCATAATACATAGTGGGGAATACGGCCAAAGCACCCCAAATGAAACATTTGATCACCAGTTTTTTGGGTTTGGGATTCCACCGGGCGGAGTAGTAAATATAGGCGGCAAGCGCGATGCCCGGTCCTACTGCAAGATATATTAATTTGAGAGTTTCTATTCCTCCGTTCATTGAGTTTCCTGTTTTCCAAATAAGGTGGAGAGGCCCGAAATCAAAAGGGGTGCGAAGGGGGAAAGTTTTTTTGTGTGGTATTCAAGAATGCTGGAGCACTAAACATTTCTTTCGCCTCCGATTTCCGACTATATTAACCTTATCTACTCAGGTTAACGTCCGGAAGCTCGACTGACAATAGATTTTCAGTGGTGAAAGGGTGGGGTTAAATTTTATCGGCTTGCACGCCTTTCCGAGCCAATATACAATCTGCCTTATGGCCCTCTTGATCCCCTACAGATGCCCGAAATGCTTTGAGAGCGTGACGCTGATACAGCTTGAAAGAGGTTAGATTTTATGTGGCATTGGTTTCGTGATGATCCGCGAAAAAAAATACTGGCCGCTCCTTTCCCAAGCGAGTGGGAGAGGCACATTCAAAATAACATTCCATATTATCAACACCTCAATAATGAAGAAAAAAAGCGTTTACAGGATCTTATCCAAATCTTTATTGCCGAAAAGTATTGGTTGGGGTGCGATAGCCTCGAATTGACGGATGAAATTCGCGTCGTGATCGCCGCCCATGCGTGTTTGATGATACTCGAGTTGCCAAACGATTATTACCGCAATGTGGAAACCATTTATGTTTATCCTACAACAATCTTGTCTCCTGAGAGTCCAATAGGTTTTTTTGAAGTCAGCACTACCCCAGTGCGTGGCCCAATGCCAATTCTAGGCGAAGCCCACCATCGTGGCCCGGTGATACTCGTCTGGGATGCAGTGAAAAGAGAAACTCGGCATCCGGAACACGGTCACAATGTTGTCTATCACGAATTCGCTCATAAATTGGACATGCTCGATGGCAGTGCAGATGGAACTCCACCACTAACAACTCCTGAGGAATATCAGCGGTGGAGTGAAGTATGTTCCAAAGAGTATCTAGAACTATGTGACAAGGTAAAACACGGCAAGCCTACTTTTTTTGACAGTTATGCAGCAACGAATGAAACTGAATTTTTCGCGGTGGTGACTGAATTTTTTTTTAGTAAACCCCAAAACATGAAACACTATCATCCAAAACTTTATCAGGTTTTACAGGATTTCTATCGGCAAGATCCGGCACAAAAAGTATTGACCAATCAACTTCCTTAGCCTAACTGACCTGCCCCCGAAAACGGGTCCAAGAGTTGCGTTAGGATTCTGGCCTAAAATCTAGAGTATTTTCTATGGCCCTCTTCATCCCCTACAGATGCCCGAAATGCTTTGAGAGCGTGACGCTGATACAGCCACAGGACAAGGGTTGAGCCTTTAAGGGACCAGCGCGGGGCCAGTGCTTGAATTGCATGGATGAGCAGGAATACGAATTAACTCAGCCGGCTAATAGGAGGGGTTTAATTCATGCCGTGGGCGCAAAGGAAGATGTCAATCGAATAGCTAATTATTATCTCAAACGCGGTCGGGAGGCGGATTGAATTATGGAAATATTACATCGTGATGATCTTGAGCAGGGTGGATTTGCGGACCTCAGGGAATATTACCTGGTAGAGGACCCAAGGGTTCTGGGTGACGATATTGAAGAGACATCCTGGATGGGAATCGGTAACTTTGTTTACCTGGCGGATGCAAAATATAATCCCAAAGGGGATACAAGAATGCACAATCACAAGGAAATTGATGTCGTTACTTTCGTTTTGGAGGGCCGGCTTACGCATGAGGGTTCGTTGAAAAACGGGCAGGACCTATCCAAATTTCAGTTACAGGTCCAACGTGCGGGAGGTGAAGGGTTCTCGCATAACGAGGTCAACCCCGATGATACAGAAAACAGGGTGCTTCAGCTCTGGGTGCTTCCTGAAAACAAGGGAGAACCCGCCGGCTACAAACTGTATCAACCTGAGTGGGGAAAGGTGACGAGAGTATATGGGGGTGCCAAAAATCAAAGTGAAACTTTTGACAGTCATACTTTGGTGGATGTGGCGATGATGAAAGAAGGCCAGAGTTTTGCAATAGAAGGAGAGTTTATTGCTTATTTAACTTTGGGTAAGGGAACAGCAAACGAACAGGAGATTGCTGAAGGAGACTTGATCCGGGGCCAAGGATTGAGTTTTACAGCCGAACAGAAATCCCAATTGGTTGTGGTTCAATTGAATGAATAATGCCTTCAAAATAAATCTTAACAGGAAAATTCTACTTTTAAATTGTTCATAAATTGGGGGAAGGTCACCTTAATTGCATGGATGAGCAGGAGTGCGATTACCGGGCCGGTTATTTTTGGGATGAAACCGTTAAATTCGGTTCCAAACGGATGACCGCGTCGCTGTATTGTTTACCAAACTCAGGAAACAACGTGGGGTGGGTACAATAAGCCAAAATTTTCAAGGAATCCAGAATCCGAGGTCCGGGCCGGTTGAAATAAGCGTTTCCATCCACCAAATACGCGTTGCCCTTCAGATGAACCTCCCATTGTTCCCAGGGAAGAGCGCTTTTCAATAAATCCATTTCTTGAAGAGTTTGTTCCAATTTAAATCCGCAAGGTTTGATGATCACCACATCCGGTCGAATTTTTGACAGGGCATCCTTGGAGACCGTGGGTGCAGGTTGGCCCGGCGATGCCATAAGACACTGCCCTCCGATAATATCGATCATTTCTGGAACCCACAAACCTCCGATCATGACGGGTTGAAACCATTCAACAGTCAAAATGCTCGGCCTGGTGGGAGGTTGAGGCGGAATTGTGTTTTGAATCATCCGAATGGTTTGGTCGACTGTTTCCTTAAATGATTGATAAGATGGAAGGGTATTCAGGGTTTTTCCCACCCGGTGAATGTCGTCCCAAATGTCATTCAACGTTTTAGGTTTCAGGGAGATGACCTGAGTCCCAGGGCCCAAATATTGGTTG
This sequence comes from Nitrospina sp., assembly GCA_004357365.1. Classification (GTDB taxonomy): domain Bacteria; phylum Nitrospinota; class Nitrospinia; order Nitrospinales; family Nitrospinaceae; genus SZUA-226. Next base: position 4,287 of record SMVT01000057.1, on the reverse strand, counting down.
CAGGCATCCTCCACCTGGTCATAGGACACTGCGCAGACATCACATAAATCCTGAGTGATCAAATAATCGGGCTTTAAGGATTTTAGCAATTCCAGATCAAGGTCGTATACAGAGACGGCGTTTTTCAATAATTCACTCACGGACCGGTGTATTTCACGGCTGGTTGCCGAGTGGTCCACGCGGGTGGAAGTGACTTTGGGAAGGTTTTTAACCGAAAGTGGAAAATCGCATTCGTGAGAAACACCCACCAGATGGTTTTCCAATCCCAATTGACAAATGATTTCCGTTGCGGAGGGGAGTAGGGTGACTATATTCATGATTAACTAAATGGGTCAATGTTGAGACTATGGCATAAAGCGGTACTTTATTTGACCCGGTTCAGTACAAACTGAAGCCATCACAATTAATTTTAAAGCATGATTGCATAGGGTCATTTCATAGTGTTGAATATACTTCCTCTGATACCGGCCGGGTCCGAACTGAAACAAACGATCACACATATCACACTTTGTCCTAAGCTCTTTTATCTTGCCGCTCCTAACAATTAAAGCTTTTAGTAATTATACACCCATATTCTTCCCCCTATCGACACCCTGTGCCCTGTACATCCATTTGAAAGAGGGCGCGTGGGACTATTTCTGTTGCCTGCAAACAGCAGACTCCAAATGCGCCAGGAAATACCAGTAAACCCTTATCCCCGGTTATTTTCTCTGTTATTTTTCAATAAGGCGGCAGAGTTGTCAATCGGGTGTCCTCCACAGGGCCACCCACGGCAAAATGGTAAAGGCTTTGGTAACTCATGTCCTGAATCCCAAATATCTGATGGACGGGATCATCAAAAAAACATCCTATACCGGTACTACGAATTCCGCTGACTTCTGCCTGTAGGTAAAGAACCTGTCCTATGGCCCCGCATTCCCAGTAAAGACGGGGATAAAACCACGAGCTGTATTTTTTGAGAGGTCCTTCAAAAGCGCTGATCATTCCCAAACTAAAACAGCCATTACCCGCGATGTCCTGGCCACAAGATACCGATGCAGCGGTCCTCATAAAGTTACCTTGATCCAGCAAAAACAAATCCAATTCCGTGGGACAACCTTCGGGCTTTTCCCATAAAAAATCAGGATTAAATTTTTCTTTCAAGTCCTGCAAATGACTTTTGTTCCGTAGAAGAAAATACAGCCCCATGGGAAGATCATCGACCCGATGAACGAATAATCCCAAATGCACATTGGGTTCCCAGGGAAGCGTTTGAAAAGGAATGGGACAGGCCTCGGGAATTGTTTTTATTAAAAATTGATAGAAAGTTTCACGCTTGATTGTGGTTCGCCCGTCCATGGCAACAGCACTTCTTCGTTGATGAATGGCTTCCCTTAATGGAAATAAATTATCAGCAAGCAGTTTTGATAAAGATCCTGCTCTAAAATTAAAATTTGGATAGCGCGCGGTAAATGGTTTTCTCGTGTTTTGAGAAACTTCATCTATGCCTGGCCAAGCAACATGAGTCTTACTGAGGATATTAGGCGTTCCACACCAGTTTAAATTTGCAAAACTATCCAGGAACGGTTGTTTTTCAAAATTCCAGTCACTTGAAATTTCTTTCGGGGAAATAGCCACCAGACAATCCGGCACTTCAACCTCATCGTCGTTCTTGGTTTTTAATCCCAGAATGATTTCTAAATCTTTACAACTCAGTTGATCCATTAATACTGCTCGCCAACCCAAACCAGCGCAAGCGATGTTAATGGCCGCCAAAGCATGTCCCAGGTCATGATGGCAATACCGAAAAGCCCTCAAACCGTACTTCCAGGCTTCCCGCCAGTAAATGGAACTCAAACCGATAAAGATCGTGTCACGGGGCAATCCATCCAGCATTTTTGTCCATATTTCGATTGGGAAGGTGGCTCGAATTTCTAAACCATGTAACAGAGGGGAGTAATGAGAGATGGAAGGAGTTTGCGAAAGACCCTTCAAGGGTCCGGAGATCAGGTATCCTTCGGTTGGGTGCAAATTGCCGCTCGATGGATTGACCCTGAGCGCCCATTTTGAACCTTGGAAGCTCTTCCAAGCCGATATAGCGAGACTATCAAAAAATAACTGAGAGATGGACTCGAAGGTCAAGGGAGAAACTGCAATCGTGGACGGTTGGAGGGCTTCCGAAAATAAAGGCTTTTTCGTTGGAGATATTTTTTTTAGGGGGATGACCTCTGCTCCTTCGTATCTCCGGAAGGGATCCGGCTGGGAATACCAATCCAAGTATCCCGGACCAGGGGCAAAGGAATTATAACCGTGTTTGGAGGACTGATGATACCGGAATATATTTTCCAGGGCAGACATAATTCCCTTTTCATTTTAAAGTTATGGAGGGCCATACGGCTCACGCAAAATAATTGATTGGGAGAGCATACCAGATTAATTGACCTCTCCGGCCAGCTGAAATAGATTTGGGGCATCCAAACATCCGTAACAGGAGGGCTTCTTATGAAAAGGTTAATTCTGAATCCTGCGATTCTCCTATTTAAAATTGAAGAGCAATCTAAAAATAAAAAACCCGTTGAAACGAAATTATATGGTTAGGAATACAGACCAAAGCATATAAAAGGCTGGTAAAGGATAGGGTGAGCAATAATGAACAAGACAGGCTCGGATTTTCACGCAACATCCCTTAAACATAATCAATCCTCGGCCATGTCTTCGCAAAATTCCGCGATCATGTTGAGGACGCCCACCACCCTCAGCCGGTCGTCTTCCATGGGTTCGGGGTTTTCAATCGATTCCAGGGACCCGCTTTGTTGCAGAACGTCCTGGACGGTGCGTCCATCTTCCAGCACGTCATCCAGGCTTTTGAAGATGACCATTTCGTTTCGGGCCTGCGCGGCAATCTCCTCATAGCTTTTCTGCTGTTGGATGGACTGATACGTTTTGATGGAATCCGGAATTTGTATCACGTATTCCTGTAATACCGGGTGAATGTTGGCAGCCATTGCGATGCAAATCTCCTGTTTGAAAATGATCCGGCCAGGACGCGGTTGCTTGAGAAAAAGAGGATTTGGGTACCGCCTGAATGCGAATGTTAGCTCGATCACAGTCCGTACGGATTCAGGATTCTGTCAGTTTCCCCTCCAGCGCATTCCCGGATTTGTGTCTCTTGCACGTTATTCGATCGGACACCATCCTTCTCTCTTAACCAGGATCAAGCCTTTCACAAAATCACGGGCTTCACGGGCCTTCCGCTTTTCCGCTTCGCATTTTCCCCTGAATTCGGGGATGTCCACGCCACCGACTCGAACGCAGGCGTTAGCCGTGATTCCGGGCCAAGGGTAGGCTTCCACCGTGAACGTATCGCCATCATAAACCTTGATTACTTTTGCGGCCACGGGGCCCGTAAGTAATAATAGGCTCCGCCCAAGCAGATAATGGAATAAGCGTCAGGATTAAAACAATTAAAAAATGTCTTATTTGTCAGATCGTATCATCGTCGGGTAATATCATTCCTTGTACTTGAACGACAGGTGCACGCGGGCGCGATAGGCCACCACTTTCCCGTTTTCCACCTTCATATCCAGTTTGGCGACTTCCGCGATGCGTAGGTCGTCCAGTGATTTGGCAGCGGTATCCACCGCATGTTTGGCGGCGTCTTCCCACGATTGCGTACTGGTTCCCACTAGTTCGATGATTTTGTAAACGCTGTCCGGCATAATAGCCTCCTTTATTTAAAGGCCGTCCCAATGACGGTCCGTGGATTGGGGGATGATGACCTGCTCCCCGAAAAGTGATCCAGAGTTTATTCAGTGAAGTGGTGGATTTAAATATGGACCATATTCTACACCAGCCGACCGCCTGAGAATCCGTTTTCTTGGATGGGGCCAACCAAGGCATTGCCCAAAAACCTTGGATTTTTTGGGGCTATTTTGGGGCCAGAAGGGAAGACAAAAAAATAAAGAGCAAGCTGGGGTTGGCTCACTCAAGAAAAATGGCGGGGCCGACGAGACTCGAACTCGCGACCTCCGGCTTGACAGGCCGGCGTTCTAACCAACTGAACTACGACCCCGCGTGTGGTCGTTTGGTTTGTGGAAATTATTCTCCCGCAAGAGAGCGGCGCTTGTACAAGCGGCCGGGCAAGGCCCGGAGCTCATTCTTTATCGTGTCACCTTGAGCCCTTCGCCAATCTCAGGACAGGCTTTCGGAGATGGTCAATTCTAGCCTGTGATCCGGTCCGCTTCACTTATGCCAAGGTCTCCTTTGAAAGGGGAGAACCGTCGAGCCGCCAGTGGAAAATTTCCTCCG
>SMVT01000056.1 GCA_004357365.1 Nitrospina sp. | reverse complement strand
GCATGGAAAAGCGGACGTTTGATCGCGCTGATTGTTGGCCCGCAAACGACCCGAAGCCGACATATTGTGAGGGTAGAATGTAAGAAATATAGTTGCGGAATCAGCGGCAATGCACCTCTTTGGAGATCGTTATGACAAAGGATATTGAGAACAAAATTCGAATAATGTCGGGTATTTCGAAACGTCTCTTTATGGCCTTGAGCAGCTTTCGCGCCGCTCCGCCTCAGCAGGAAGATGCATTATTTCAGCTAGCATCTGTTATAGATTCGACCTCTAAACACCACTATCCCAATGAGAGCTCATCCAAAATACGGTTCGTAAAGTATCTGAAATCCATAACAACGAATCTATACAGAATCGCTACGTTAGGTAAATTAACGATAGTCGACTGTACATTCAAAGGAACGGACGGGAAACAGCATTCGTTTGGTGAGATTATTTACAATATCCGCTGCTCGTCGTACCATGACCCAAACGAAGTTGATGACCTGATTTACTGGGGAGAAGAAAATCAGATCGGAACCAAAGACAACCGTTTCATCGTCAATCAGAGTCTCTTGCAAGCCCTCTTCTTAATGTTGATTAGCGATGACGCAAATAAAGACCATGTTGATAGGTCCTTGTTCACGGACGCTCACTATTTGAGATTCAATCAAAAAGATTACCCCTTTTCCCTGTTTATAGGAAAACGAGACTACATGCTTGGTGTCTTAGGGCTCTGAGTAGTTGAATGTCCGCTATTGGCCGTTTGGAGACAGCCGACTTCAAACTGAGACACACCCCGTTCAAACCTTTCCTTTCCAAAATGGCGTAATCTGGTATAAAATACAAAGATGTAGAGAAATCGTCCCTCTGATTTCAAAAGGAACCGTCTATGGATCAAAAACCTGCCCCGAAGCGCGTCAAGGAAGATTCCCAAAAGTCAGATCCCAATCCTTCCAAAGAGTCCGAGGTCAGCCAGCTCCGTCAACTGGTGAAGGTGGCCGGCCAGGAGCGTAAAAACCTTCAGTTGCTGATCGAATATCTGGATAAGAAATCAGAAGAGTTTGACGACAAAAAACTGTTCCTGGAAAAAATCAACCGGCAGATTCCCGACACCCTCCAGATACTGGAAGCCCTGAACGGCCGGGTGGAGGAGATCAAATCCATGGACACCCGTGCGGGCGAAAAGCTCAAGGAAAAGACCCGGTTGATTAAAACCGCCGATAAAAACGTCAACCGCCTGGAATATATTCTCGATTCGATCTCCAAGCAGGTCGAGGAGGTGATGAGTTTCAAGGAAATGATGAAATCCGGCTCCAAGCAGGTCCGGAAATTGAACCAGATGATTGACGACCTGGGAGCCAAGTTCGACCACTTGAAAGGGGAGAAGGAATGGGTGGAAAGTTATGCCCGGGATAAGGACGAGCTCCGCAGTTTGCTCGACCGTATGCACGTCGATACCGAAAAATTGCTGGGGCAGGATCCATTGATCCGGGAAACCCAGGAAAACCTGGAAAAGCTGAACCGGGAAATCAACGACCTGAAAGTGGAATCCAAAAACATCTCCGCAAAAAAGGAAACCCTTCACGCTGTGACCCGGAAGTTGCAGGAATGGGAAGAAATGGCCGGCGAGGTCGACGGCCGGATTCAAAGTCTGGTCAAGGAGGGTCAACGCATCGATCAGGCGGAAGAGAAGGTCAATCAGTTGAACGCTTTCCTGACCGACGAGGTCAACACCCGGATGGACCAGCTGAAGGAAGAGATGAAGATCATCGAAGAAGCGCACCAGCAAATGGGCCGGTTTGCCGGGTTGGCGGAGGCGGCGGACCAAACGCTCAAACAGTTCCAAGACGAAATTCAAAAAGCCGGGCAGGTCCGCGAGGCCATCGCCCAAAACGATGAAAAGATTCAGAAAATCGATGAGGCGATGGAGGAAATCGGCCGCCAACAACCGCTGGTGGAGCAAGTCGAAAAGAAAGTCAACGAGCTGAGCTCCATGGTGCTCAACCTCGATGTGAAAATGGAAAACCAGCTCCAACGCAAAGCTTTGATCGAAAAGCTGGATAAGAAATTCGAGGGGCTGGATTTTTATATCGAGGAGGCCAACCTGAAAATCAACAAGCTTTCGAAGAAAACCGGGTTTGTGGAGCAAGTGGATGACAAACTGGATAGCCTGAGGGAACTGTCGGAGCGCCTGGATGATAAAATCCTGGACCTCGCCAAGGGCAAATCAGGTATCGACGATCAGGAAAAACGAATGAGCGAGCTGGCCTCCGAAATGCACCGGATGGAAACGGAACTGCGGTCCCGGTTCGACAAGGTTCAGGAATCAAAAGATGAGATCGCCCGTGTGGAAGAGTTGTGCAAGGACCTGGGGCTGGTGTCCCAGCATTTCGATGAGAAGCTGGCCAACCTGAAACAGGAAGCTGACTTTGTAGGCGGCATTGAAAATAAAATCCGGGGTATGGAATCCCTGCTGAAGGATTTGAAGATGCGTCAGGAAGTTCTCGAGGATAAGGAAGAGCAGATCACCCGGGCCGAGAAGAAAATCGAGCAATTCGATAGCCTGATTTCCAGCCTGGAGACGCGGTTTCAGGAAATCGCTTCCGGCGAGGACCGGGTTCGCCGGACTCAGGAAAAACTCAGCGAACTGGACGGGAGAATCGCTAAAATCGATTCCGACAAAAACCGCATCGACCGGGAAAAAGAGAGCCTGGGCAGGATTTCACAAAATATGGACAAAGTGCTCGCCCTGTCCGACAGCGTGGATGAAAAAATCGAGTTGCTCTCCGGCAAGATGAGTCAGCTGAAAGAGCTGGAACAACGGATGCTGGACCTGCAGGAAAAACTAGAGAACATGAACCAGGATACCGATTCGGTGAATCATGTGGGCGGACAGATCACCGAACTCAAATTTCTTTTGAAAGAAATCGATAAACGTAAACAAGATATGGGCTGAAACCTCTGCGATGGCCGGCCTTTAGGGTTCATCGATGTGATCCATCCTTAATAGGTTTTTCATCGGTCCCACCTGTTACCCAACCGACTGATCTCATTATCCGATTCCGGGGGGAATTCAATGGCAGAAAACATTCTGGGCGTCATCGGCGGCAGCGGCCTGTACGCCATGAAGGACCTCAAGGTCGTGGATACGGTTTCTGTGGACACCCCTTTCGGAGATCCCTCGGACTTAATCGTTTTGGGTGATCTGGAGGGCACCCGCATGGCATTTCTGCCGCGCCATGGCGTGGGGCACCGCATCACCCCCTCGGAAATCAATTACCGGGCCAACATCTTCGCCATGAAAAAGCTGGGCGTCGAGCGGATCATTTCGGTCAGCGCCGTCGGCAGCATGAAGGAAGAGATTGTCCCCGGCCATATCGTGATTCCCGACCAGTTCATCGACCGCACCTTTCGCCGGAAGACGACGTTTTTCGAAGGAGGCATCGCCGGCCATGTCAGCTTTGCCGATCCCATTTGCGATGAATTGCACGAGGTGGTGGTGGAGTCCAGTCAACAGGCGGGCGCCACGGTGCATCCCGGCGGAACCTATATCTGTATCGAAGGTCCGCAGTTTTCCACACGGGCGGAATCGTTTTTGTATCGCAGTTGGGGCGTCGATGTGATCGGCATGACCAACGTCACCGAAGCCAAACTCGCCCGCGAAGCCGGCCTTTGCTATGCTACTATTGCCCTCGCCACCGACTACGATTGCTGGCACCAGGAAAAAGAGGCGGTGACACTGGCAGCGGTCCTCGAAATCATGCACAACAATGTGGAACTGGCCCAGGCCATCCTCAAGGAAATCGTCAAAAAGCCGGTATTGAAACGATCCTGTTCCTGCGGTGAGGCGGCCACAAACGCCATCGTGACGGATAGAACGCTGATTCCGGATACGTTGAAAAAAGATCTGGAAATATTATTCGGAAAGCTATGAAGCGAACACGATCGGAGTCCCTGTTTCAAACAGCGCAACAATACATTCCAGGCGGCGTCAACAGTCCAGTGCGGGCGTTCAAAGCGGTCGGCGGCAACCCGCTGTTCATCGTCAAAGGGAAAGGGGCGCGCATCACCGATGCCGACGGCAACGAATTCATCGATTACGTCGCCTCTTGGGGGCCGCTCATCTTCGGCCACGCTCATCCTCAAATCGTGGAAGCGGTCAGCACACAGGCGCAGTTGGGCACCAGTTTCGGCGCGCCGACGGAGCTGGAAATCGAGCTGGCCCAAAAGGTGGCGGAGGCCGTGCCCTCCATTGAAACCGTGCGGCTGGTCAGCTCGGGCACCGAAGCGACGCTGAGCGCACTCCGTCTCGCCCGCGGGTTTACCGGACGGGACAAGATCGTCAAGTTTGAAGGATGCTACCACGGGCATAGCGACAGCCTGCTGGTCAAGGCCGGGTCGGGGGTGTTGTCCCTGGGCCTGCCGGATTGTCCGGGGATCGTCAACGATCTCGCCAAAAAAACGCTGACCCTTCCTTATAATGACATCAACGCTGTCGAGGAATTGTTTTCCAGCCTGGGAAAGGAGATCGCCTGCCTGATCGTCGAGCCGATCGCCGGCAACATGGGCGTGGTGCCGCCCCAGCCTGGATTTCTCGAGGTGTTGCGGAAAGTAACAGCCAGGTCCGGAACTCTGCTGATCTTCGACGAAGTGATTACCGGGTTCCGCGTTGCGTTCGGCGGCGCTCAGAAATTGTACGGGGTATCGCCGGATTTGACTTGCCTGGGAAAAATCATCGGCGGCGGATTGCCGGTGGGGGCCTACGGCGGGAAGAAGGAGATCATGGACCACATTGCGCCCACCGGGGCCGTGTACCAGGCGGGAACCCTGTCGGGCAATCCCCTGGCGGTGACCGCCGGTATTGAGATGCTCAACCTGTTGTCCCAACCCGGGGTTTACGACGATCTCGAAAAGAAGAGCGAACGGCTATGTCATGGATTTAAGGAAAACGTCAAGCAAGCGGGCGTGACCGCCACGTTCACGCGAGTCGGATCCATGTTCTCGATGTTTTTCACCGATCAGGAGATCGTCAGTTTCGAATCGGTCAAAACTTCGGATACCCATCTGTTCAAACGCTATTTTAACGCCATGCTGGAGGAGGGGATATACATCGCGCCTTCCCAGTTCGAGGCGGGATTCATGTCGGCCGTTCATACCGATGAGGATATTGATGCAACCCTTGCAGCTCAGGGCCGGGCCCTGAAGAAGGCTAGGGGCTGATGAAACCGTGCCTTAACGCAAAAGAACAACGCTTATGAGTGAAATCATTGGAGTGCAAGCAAGACAGATTCTAGACTCCCGCGGGAATCCCACCGTGGAAGTGGATGTTTATCTGGAAGATGGATTGATGGGCCGGGCGGCGGTGCCCTCCGGCGCGTCCACCGGCTCCCGCGAAGCCATCGAGCTGCGTGACGGCAACCCCAAAGTCTACCTGGGCAAGGGTGTCCTAAAAGCGGTCAAAAACGTCAATGTCAAGATCGCCCCGGAGTTGGTTGGCATCGAAGTAACCGAGCAGGCTCTGATCGACAAATTGATGGTCGAAATCGACGGCTCCAAAAATAAATCGAAACTCGGCGCCAACGCCATGCTGGGGGTGTCCCTCGCCGTGGCCAAGGCGGCGGCGCAGGATTTAGACCTGCCGCTGTTCAAATACATCGGCGGGACCCACGCCTGTGAAATGCCGGTGCCTATGATGAATGTCCTCAACGGCGGCGTGCATGCCGACAACAACGTCGACATCCAGGAATTCATGATCATGCCGGTTGGCGCGAAGAGTTTTTCCGATGCCCTGCGCATGGGGACGGAAGTCTTCCATCATTTGAAATCGGTGCTTAAAAAGAAAAAGTACAACACCGCCGTGGGCGACGAGGGGGGCTTCGCGCCCGACTTGAAGTCCAACGCCGAAGCCGTGGAGATGCTGATTCAGGCGGTTAAAAATGCCGGATACAAAATTGGGAAAGATATTCTCCTCGCCCTGGATGTCGCCGCCAGCGAATTGTATTCCAACAAAAAATATACCCTTGCGGCCGAGAAGAAAGCACGTTTGAGTTCCGGGGAAATGGTGGCTTATCTGGAAAAACTGGTTAAGAAGTATCCCATCGTCAGTGTCGAAGACGGCCTGGCGGAAAACGACTGGCAAGGATGGAAGCAGTTGACGGATAAATTAGGGGACCGGGTGCAGTTGGTCGGGGACGATATATTTGTCACCAATACCGAGATTCTCGCCAAGGGAATCAAGGAGGGAATTGCGAATTCCATTTTGATCAAGGTCAACCAGATCGGAACGCTGACGGAAACTCTGGCGGCGGTAGAAATGGCCCAACATGCCGGATACACCGCCGTCATCTCCCACCGGTCGGGTGAAACGGAGGATACCACCATTGCCGATATCGCGGTGGCGGTCAATGCCGGGCAGATTAAAACCGGGGCTCTGTGCCGGACCGATCGGGTGGCCAAATACAATCAGTTGCTCCGGATCGAGGAAATACTGGGCGCCAGTGCTATTTACAAGGGAAATGATGTCTTCTACAACTTGGCGGGATGACCATGCAGGGGTTTAAAATGCTCAAACATTCGATCCTGAAATGGACCAAGGCCCAGAAAACCTTGGCGCTGGGATTGATTCTGATTGTGGCGATGGCCCTGGCAGCAATTTTCAGCGATAAAGGGTTCATGAATGTCTATGATTTCACCGAGGAGCTGGATTATCTGAAACAGCGCAATACGGTTTTAGTGGACGAGAATAAAGGCCTCCGGAAAGAGATCGAAGGCCTCAAATCCGACCCTTATGCCATTGAAATGCTTGCCCGGGACAAACTCAATATGGTCAAGCCGGGGGAGCTGGTTTACCAGATCGTGCGGGAAAACCCGCCCCCCAAAAAGTCCCATTAACCCCCTTTTCGACCCCCCCCCACTACCCGTCAGGAGCACCCTGAAAGGGGTTGTTTTCTGAATTGGGACCCCCTTACCCCACCCAGAACAGTCCATTTTATTTTATTAAAAACATATAGTTATTGATTATATGCTCATGTTATTTATTGATAATTTCGAGGAAAGACCGGGGCCGGCTTCTAAAAATTCTTCTTGAGAATACAATAACCTATTGAAATTTTTGAAATAAATGGTAAATTAGTAACATACTTGGAGAAATTAAAGAGTCGGGAAAACACGGGAGCAAGAGATTGAACCTGTGGACTTGGTAAGAACGGATAGTTCGTCCCGTTCGGCTTTGTGGGTCCGTTCAATGGGCCGAAAAGCTTTGATTTTATTTTGGTTATTTACTTATCTTCCAGAGGGGGCAAACCGATAAGTAAAAATAAATCAATGATTATCAAAGTTTGACCGCAAGCTTTTCCAGCTTCGCGTCTGGGCTGAGCACGTATTATCCTATCTAATCAAGGACTTAAGATTTAATTACTTTTAAGGAGGGAGCATGACCAAGCAGGATATTATCAACCATGTTTCTCAGGAAGCCAGCTTGTCCAGGTCCAAAGCCGAGGAAGCCGTGGAAACGGTGATCAAGCTTATCAAAGAATCCTTAGGGCAAGGCGAACCTGTGATTTTGCGCCGGTTCGGTACTTTCCAAGTTAAGCAGAAATCAAAACGTATGGGTCGCAACCCGAAAACCGGCGAAGAAGCGGAAATTTCAGAACGTAAAGTGGTCCGTTTTAAATCCGGCAAGCATTTCAAGCAGGCGGTGAACAACTCCAATGGTTAACCCCCTCTCAGGTTTGGTTACCCCTCGATTGAAGTCATAAAATCAGCATGGCGTCGCCATAGCTGAAAAATCGGTATCGGGCTTGAATGGCCTCCTCATAAGCTTGTTTTAAGTACGAAGGGCCTGCAAACGCGCAGGCCAGCATGTAGAGGGTGGATTTGGGTAGGTGGAAATTGGTGAGCAGGTGGTCCGTGTGGCGGAACGTCTGCCCCGGATAAATAAACCGATCCTTTCAGCCCGATACATCGCTATCTTCCTCCCGGCAAAAATCCTCTGACTCCAGAACCCGCGTCACCGTCGTTCCCACCGCCATAATGTTCCTTTCATGATTTTTGGCTTGCCGGAGAGTGTTCCAGGTGTCCGCCGGAATATGATAGAACTCCGCCTTCATGTGATGGCGCTGTATCTGTTCCACCCGGACCGGCTGAAAGGTGCCGGGTCCTACATGCAAGGTCAAATACACCACCTCCGCGCACTCCGATAATTGCCCCAGCATTGCGTTCGTAAAATGCAGGCCCGCCGTCGGCGCCGCAATCGCGCCCGGTTGTTTTGCGAAGACGGTTTGATACCGTTCGCGATCCAGCGGGTCCATATCCGCCCCATCGTCCGGAGACCGGTGGATGTAATGCGGCAGAGGCATTTTCCCGAACGTTTCGAGCTGGTGTTCGAGATCCGGGTTCGATGAGAACCGGATCAACCCCAAATCGTTTTGACGCCCGACAAATTCCGCCTCCAGGGTTCCCCCGGCAAACACCATCTTTTGCCCCGGTTTATACTTTTTCAAATCCTTCATCAACACCTGCCAGGTTCCCGGCAATTCCTCCTTCACCAAAAGTATTTCGACGGCTTTCCCCTGATTCCCCAAAGTGCCTTCCAGTTTTGCCGGAAGGACCCGCGTGTCGTTGAAGACCATAACCGGGTGGTCGGTCAGGTAATGGGGTAAAGCGCTGAACGAGGCGTGTTCGATGGTTTGCGAAGACCGGTCGAGGACCAGCAGGCGGGACTCGCCTCTTTTCGGGCTGGGGGTTTGGGCGATCAGTTCTGGGGGAAGGTGGAAGTCGAAATCGGAAAGTTTCATGGGGGGCAGGACGGCTCCGGACCAGAGGTTATTGATTAATTTACAACTATTTAACCCGAAATGGGGGTTGACCTCAGAGGGTATTTATTATATTCTGCCCCGGTTTTCAGGGAGAGTTCACTTTTACATATTCCATAATCATCAGGGAAAAATAATGGGTAAAACACTCAAAATAATCAGCTTGGTCCTCTTTTCAGCCGTTTTTCTGATCGGCTTTGCGGATGAGGCCGACGCCAAAAAGAAAAAGAAGAAAATTCCCAATAAACCCAAATACGTGGGTTCTGTCAAATGCAATGGCAGTTGCCATGATCCCTACTACCAGGCCTGGGTGGACTCTCCTCACGGCAAGACGTTTGCCCTCTTGAAGCCGGGCCAGCGCGCCGAGGCCAAGAAGAAAGCCAAGCTGGACCCTGAAAAAGATTACACCGCCGATCCGCAATGCCTCCGGTGTCACACCACCGGTTACCGGCAATTGGGTGGCTTCAAGCCGGCGGGAAGTAAAAATAAAAAAGGCAAAGACGTCAGCACCAAGATCGATCCGGAAGAACCCAGCCTGGAGCAGGTGGGATGTGAAATGTGCCATTCCGCCGCCGGGGGAGCGCAGTTCCGGGTGGTCATGAAAAACACCAAAGGTGATTATAAAAAGTCCGATACGGAAAAGTACGGTCAGCGCTGGGATTATAAAAACGTCTGCACCCGCTGTCACAACCATCCCAAGAATCCGCATAAAAAGGGCAAGCTGGACTTTGCCAAGGCCAAGGCCACGATCCACCCGATCGCCAAGTATGTTAACGAGGACAATGCCGATCAGGATATTGTGAAGGACGGCAAAGTCAAGGACCGGGCCAAGGAAACGGCCAAATCCGAGGAAAAGGGTTTGCGGATCGAGGATTGGAATTTCAAAAAGGGCAAACTGAAATTCGCCAAGGGCACCCGGCCTTACAGCTCTAAAAAGAAGAAATTCTACTACATAAAATAGGCTTTTATTTAATTAAGCTTTAACATATAAAGGGAGGACGGTCCGAGGATCGTTCTCCCTTTATTCGTATATTTCTGGAACTCCCAATGAGCGACAAGCAATATGTGAAAAACATTCTGTGTATCGGTGCCGGGTATGTCGGCGGACCCACCATGACCGTGATCGCCAATTTCTGTCCCGATTACAAAGTCACGGTGGTCGACATTTCCAGGGAACGCATCGACCGCTGGAATTCCGACGACCTGCCGATTTATGAACCAGGATTGAAGGAACGCGTCCTGAAAGCCCGTGGCCAGAACCTGTTTTTTTCCACCGACATCGACCGGGGCATCGACGAGGCGGACATCATTTTCGTATCGGTCAATACCCCGACCAAAACCTTCGGCGAGGGGGCGGGACGGGCGGTGGACCTGCAGTACATCGAAAAAACCGCGCGTCGCATCAAAGCGAGCTCCAAATCCGATAAAATCATCGTCGAAAAAAGCACGGTCCCGGTGCGCGCGGCGGAAACGCTGAGCAAAATCCTGCACTCCGGGAACAATTCCGTCCATTTTGAAATTCTGTCCAATCCCGAATTCATGGCGGAGGGAACCGGGATTCATGATATGGAGAATCCCGACCGTGTGCTGATCGGGTCCATGGACACCCCATCGGGACGGGCGGCGCGTGACGAATTGATCAAAATCTATGAGCGATGGGTCCCGCGCGAAAAAATGGTCACCTCCGATCTATGGAGCAGTGAGTTGTCCAAGCTGGTCTCAAACGCGTTTCTGGCGCAGAGGATTTCCTCCATCAACAGCATCTCCGCATTGTGCGAAGTCACCGGAGCCGACGTGGATGAAGTGGCGCGTGCCGTCGGCAAGGATTCCCGGATCGGCCCGAAGTTTCTGCGCGCCGGACTGGGATTCGGCGGGTCCTGTTTTCGGAAGGATATTTTGAACCTGATTTACCTGTGCGAGCATTACGGATTGCAACCGGCCGCCGATTTCTGGCAACAGGTGATCGCGATCAACGACTTTCAGATGCAGAGATTCGTGCATCGAATGGTCGCCGCCATGTTCAACACGGTGGCCGACAAGAAAATCACGCTGTTCGGGTTTGCCTTCAAGCCTGACACCGGGGATACGCGGGATTCCCCCGCCATTCATATTTCCAAAATGCTGTTGAAGGAACGCGCCCGGTTGTGGGTCACCGATCCGCACGCGCTCAACAACGCCAGGCAGGACCTGGAAGATGTGGAAGGCGAAATCGTTTATGAACCCGATCCCTACAAAGCGGCGGAAGGAGCCCACGCCATCGCCCTGATGACCGAATGGGATCAATACCGGTCCCTCGACTACCGGCGGATCTTTGACCGCATGGAAAAACCCGCCTTCCTGTTCGATGGCCGCAATCATCTCGACCACCAGGCCCTGTTTGATCTCGGCTTCAACGTCTATGCCGTGGGCAAACCGGACCGCACCCGGTTTAACAACGACTCCCAATAATTTTTCTGCGGGTTCACTCCTGTGCTGGAGTTTTCTCCCGCGGATTATGGCAGAAGGTGCAGGACTCCATGGGGCGGTGGGGCATGATGGGTGTTTGTCTATCCTGCGCCATGTGGCAGGTCAGGCATTTTCCCGGCGGGTCGGTGGCGACATGAAAGGGGTGAGGGCTCAAGCTCGGAGCCGCGCCCAGGAACATGTAGATCAATACCCCGGCCAAAAGGAAACCGAGAACGGCCATGGCTTTATAAAAGTTAATTTCTCCCGCCCGTTTTTTCTTTTTCCTTTTCGCCATTCCCGTTCGCCCTGCCGTCAGCCGTGAGCCGCTGCGATGACATCGATTTCCACTTTGGCGCCTTTGGGAAGAGCCGCTACCTGAACACAGGCCCGTGCGGGTTTACTGTTGGCGAAACTTTTTTCATAGACCCGGTTCATCCGCGCAAAATCGTTCATATCAGACAGATAAACGGTCGCTTTGACCACATGGTCCATCGAAAGGCCTGCGGCCTGGAGAATGGCTTCTATATTTTTCAGAGTCAATTCCGTTTCCTGCTCGATTTCCCCCGCCAGAAAGTTTCCCGTTGCGGGATCGAGCGCGATCTGACCCGAAGTGAATACCCAGTCACCCAACCGGATGCCCTGCTGATAGGGACCGATCGCCGCCGGCGCGTTTTCGGTATGAATGCCTTTTTTGGTCATGAGTCTTTTTCCGGTTAATACGTTGAATTTATTTCCGCCATCTGCCGGATGAAGGGATAGGATTTCAGTTCCCGCCCCAACCGGGCCAGCACCAGTCGGTGGGTGATCGATTCAATTTCCGTCTCCACCTCTTGCGGGACCTTCAGCCGGTGGACGTGATTCAAATCCAGGGACAGAAATTTTTTAAGATATTCGACGGTGCCCGATTGGATTCGGATTTCCACCGGCTCCTTCCCGAAACAGGGTTCGCAGACGATGCCGTGGTGGATATAGCTGAACCCCACCCACCGGGACTGCGGTTGCCGGTTACAGGCGATGCATTTTTTCAGCCGCGGGGTATACCCGGCATAGGACATGATGCGCAGTTCGAACAACCGGCACAGCGTTCCCGGAGTGACGGTTTTGCCGGCCTCGTTCAGCGATTGCACCAGCAGACGAAAAATTTCCGGTTCCGGATGCGCCTCGGCCACCAGATGATCCGCCAGTTCCAAAAAATAGACCGCCGTGTAAAACGAATCGGGGTTCTCCCGGACTTCCTGAAACGACTGGATAATATCACACTGGTTGAGCCGGTAGAGCTCCTGATGCTCTCTCCCGAAATAGATCAGGGACACGTAGGACATCGGTTCGAGGGACGCGCCGAACCGGCTCTTGAGCCTTCTGGCCGCTTTGGCCACGCATTTGATCTTGCCGTGGGTTTCCGACAGAAAGGTTACCAGTTTGTCCTTTTCCGACAGGTTAAGGGTCTTCAGGACCACCGCCCGCGTTCTATAAAGGGGCATGGCCCGTCCTTTCGAGTTCCAACAGGGA
Organism: Nitrospina sp.; assembly: GCA_004357365.1. Taxonomy (GTDB): domain Bacteria; phylum Nitrospinota; class Nitrospinia; order Nitrospinales; family Nitrospinaceae; genus SZUA-226. Next base: position 4,488 of record SMVT01000056.1, on the reverse strand, counting down.
CTTTTTGATATGAAGGCCGCCGGTGTACCCCCCGAGGCCGCCGTTGCTCTGGATGACCCGGTGGCAGGGCAGAAGCAGGGGAATGGGATTTTTCCCGTTGGCGTTGCCCACCGCGCGGCTCGCGTTGGGACGTTTCACGGCGCGCGCCAGCCAGGCGTAGCTGCGGGTTTCACCGTAGGGAATCGACGCCAGCTTGTTCCATACCTGTCTTTGAAACGGTGTCCCAGTGAACACATCGAGCGGGACATCGAAGGTTTTGAGTTGGCCTTTCAAATACAAACGGAGCTGATCGGTCGCCGGTTTCAACCGCTTCGGGTTTTTTTCGGGTGTGACATCGAAGGAAGCCTTCAGGAAAGCGACGTAGGCCGCCTCACTGGCGATTTTGGATTGGATATGAATCAATCCCTTACCGGAAGCCGCCAGCCCTATCATCCCCCAGGGGCCGGGCACCACGGAATAATACAGGGAGTCGATAGTGAAAGGTTGGGCGGGTACCGTAAGCATTGGGGCATCTCCAGATTTATGAGCGGCTCCAGTTCGCAGACCGGAAAACGGGAACCCATTTTAACATAATCTCCGGCTATCGCTGAATGAGGTCCACCAGGAACAGGCTCAGCGCGGGGAAATAGGTGATCATCAGCAGGCCGGTCAGCCGCAATCCCAGAAAGGGCAGAGTCGCTCGGTACAGACGAAGCACCGGTTCCGAAAAACGGGAACTGGCGATGAACAGATTGATGCCCACCGGCGGCGTGGAATAGCCGATCTCCAGATTGGTCAGGAAAATGATGCCCAGATGCACCATATTGACATCATAACTCTGGGCGATGGGAACGATCAGCGGCACTATCACGATAATGGCCGAAAAGATGTCCATCATGCAACCGACGATCAGCAGAAACACATTGAGCACGATCAGGAAGGTCAACTGGTCGTCGATATAGAATTTCATAAACTCCATGGCCTGCATCGGCACCTGCTCGTCCACCAGATAGCTGGTAAAGCCCATCGCCGTGCCCAGAATGATCAGGATGGTCCCGACCAGCACCATGCTGTTGATCATCAGTTGGGGCAGTTGCCGCAAGGGATGAATGTCCTTGTACACCCAGGTTTCGATGATGAGCACATACACCACCGTCACCGCCGCCGCCTCGGTGACCGTAAAGATGCCGCCATAAATTCCAAACAGGATGAGAAAGGGCAGGGGCACCTCCCAGGCGGCCTCCCGCAGGGCGGTACGCGCTTTCTTGAAATCGAAGGGAACCCGTGGGATTTTGAATTGCGTGCTCTTCCACATGCCGTAGAGGCCCAGAATGCCGATCATCAGCAGGCCCGGCACGATGCCGGCGAGAAACAATTGATCGATGCTGACCTGCGCCACCACGCCATACAGAATCAGTGGCACCGACGGCGGGAACAGCAGGCCGAGGCTGCCCGAGGAAGTCATCAATCCCAGCGAAAAATCCTTGGAATATTTTTCCTTCAGCATCAACGGGTACAACAGGCCGCCCAGGGCGATAATGGTGACGCCCGACGCACCGGTGAACGCGGTGAAAAATGCGCAGGCCACCAGGACCGCCATGGGCGTGCCGCCGGGAATGCCTCCCAGATAGCCCTGGGACAGGCGGGTCAGTCTCTGCGGCGTTTTGCTTTCCGCCAGGATAAAACCGGCCAAGGTGAACAGCGGGATGGCGATCAGCATCGGGGAACTGGCGACCCGGTACAGCTCGATGAATATGGCCGCCGAGTCGATTTCCGCATAGTGGAAAGACACCAGACCCGCCAGGCCGATAATGGCAAACAGGGGCACGCCCAGCAGGGCGAGGGTGATGATGCCGGCAACGATGAGCAGGGTCATTCGCGGTTCCCGAGTTGGGTGGATTTATCCAATACTCCCAGAAAAAAGCGCAGGGCAATCACGGCAAAGCTGAAAGGAAGAATGGTTTGAAAGATCCAGGCCGGTAAACCGAGAAACAGAACAGTCGGCGACTCCATCTCGAACTGGACAAACCTCCAGGCGGCCACGGTGAGAAACAGGCTGATCAGCCCCGCGGCGAAGTCCACCCCGATCTGGAGAAAGGGTTTGTAGCGGGCCGGCATAAATTGCGGCAGAACGTCGATTGAAATATGGCGGCGTTCCCGGACCGCCAGCGAAGCCCCGAGAAAACCCACCCACAGCACCAGTTGGCGCAGAAAGATATCCGTCCAGAGAATGCCGGTATTGAAAAAATTCCTGAGAATCACCTGGCCGAAGGCCATAAATACCATCAGAAACAGCAGGAAGATGAGCAGTCCCGACTCGGTTTTGGCCAGCCATTCGTCGAATTGTTTGAGGATGCGCATGGGTCGGACAGGGGGCGAGAGGTTTCCGCCCGGGCGGTATCGGGTTGCCCGGTCCGGGTATTGCTGACTCGGTATAATAAAGACTTTAATTGACCGGCTCAATAATTTATTATGGCCCCTTTTAATTCATGAGGTTTCCGGTGAAAAAGGGCGGAAGGGGAGCATTAGGGAGAGGGGGCGCGGTCTTTCTGGCCGGGGTGGCGCTGTCGTTGGCCGTTTCGTCCCAGGCCGGGGAGCCGGAGGATATGGTTTTGATCCCGGCGGGAGAATTTTTGATGGGAAGTCCCGAGGGCCAGGGCCGCAGGGATGAGCATCCCCAGCACCCGGTTTATCTGGACGCCTACTGGATTGACCGGTATGAGGTCACCGGCGGCGACTTTGAGCACTATCTCGCAGAGCACCCCAAACAGCACCCCACCATCACCGGATGGCACGGCCGGAAGGTGCGGCCGGGGATGGAGCGCAAACCGGTGATCGGCCTGACCTGGAAGCGATGCCGGCATTACTGTCTCTGGCGCGGCAAACGCCTGCCCACCGAGGCGGAATGGGAGCGCGCCGGCGGCGGGGTCCACCACCGGATCTATCCTTGGGGGGAGGTCCCTCCGGATACCCGCCGTGCCCACTTCAACCGTTGTTGTTTTATTGATAAAGGTGATATTCTTCGGGAGGTGGGCTCGCTGGAGACGGGGAAAACCCCCGAAGGCGTATACGAGATGTCGGGAAATATTGCCGAATGGGTATTCGATTGGTATGATGCGCGCTATTATCAAACCAGCCCGTACAAAAATCCCAAGGGGCCCCCAAAAGGGAAATATCATGTGATTCGGGGAGGGGCTTGGAACAGCCTTTCCAATTATATGCGGGTTTCGCACCGGTACGGTCAGAACGACGGGCAGGATTTTTACGGAATTGGCTGCCGGTGCGCAAAATCGCATAACACCAGGGAGTAGAACGTACTCTTTTAGATTAGACCATGGATAATCTGGATGACAAAATTGATACCCTGATCCGGGACAAGCTGGTTTCCTTCATTCAGGAAAACGCGGCTCGTATCAAAAGAATCACGACCAAATTCACCCAAAGCAACAAGAAATTCACCCTGGATCACTGGCAGGCTTTGTACGACAGCTATGATAAAATGTTCCGGGCCATGCCACGGGAGATGCTGCGGGTGGAACGGGAAGTGCGTCTGAAATTTGTCAGTACGGTGAGCGAGGACCGGGTGATCCGGCTCAAGACCATGTTCAATACGGAAACGGAATTGCTTATCCAGAAACTGGCAAAAGCATACCAGCCGGAATTTGAAAGGCTGGGCCATGGCGCGGACTTTGAGGCCCGGATCGAAAAGTCCCGAAAAAAACTCAGCGAAAGCCTCGATCAAAATATCCAGAAATGCCTGGACGCTGTCAATGGGGATACCGGGCAGGCGAAAAAAGCCACGGTTGAGGATCTCATGCAACTGTACGACGTCAAAGAAACCACCCTTCACGGAATCCAAATCGTTGCTTCCCTGCAAAGCATCAATTCCCTGTTGGCTCAAATCAATGGAGACGCCGGCCTGAAGGAAATCCTGGGAAATTTTCAGGATGGATTCCGGCACATGTTTCAGGATATTCAAAAGAATCGTTCCACCGATACCGCGACCATGGAAGCCCGTAAAAAATTTAAAATGGAGGTGGCGCGGGATGCGATGACCGTCCGCGAAATTGTTTTAAATACAGAGCCCTTTTTGGAACAGTGGGCACTCCCCGAGGAGAAGAGAAATTCCGAAATCATCCGGAAATCCTGGGCCAATGTTTTTGATATTCTTGAAGGTCGGGAGGGGCGTTGGCAAGCGGTGATCCCGAATTTCAAGCCGCTTTATGAATTCATGTGCGGTGAGGGAGGTTGATATGAAGCGGCGGGTCGGGTGTTGGGGGGCATCAAAGTGTTTAATCCAGGTCTGTTATCTGGGTATATCGGTTTTATTGATGATGGTTTTCAGTGGTTGCTTGAGCATTAATCTGACTCCCAAAATGGGTCCCCTGAAGGAAAAAACCGTTTCCGGCACCGGCGGCGATAAAGTGTTGCTGGTGGAGATCAAGGGTGTGATTTCGAATAAAAAAACAGTGTCCTCTCTGGGAGTTGAAACGCAACTGGGAATGGTGG
>SMVT01000055.1 GCA_004357365.1 Nitrospina sp. | reverse complement strand
GTTCGGGGTGACGGGGGTTTGCTTGAATGCGCATACCGCACGATGGGTTCCTTCAAGTCCTTACGGATTTGATGGGTCGGGTTCTGAGGAGCCATTCAGAGCCACCCCTGTTCTTTATACCAGACGCAGGTCTGCTTCAACCCCCGGCTCAGGTCGAACCGGGGATGAAAGGAATAATGATTGAAAAACCGGTCGGAAGAGGCGGTCCATGAGCTCTGGCGGAGATCGATCATGCGTTGCCGGTCGAATAGCGGGGTGTGGTTGGCCATTTTGGAGAAAAACTCCGATAGCAGGGCGGCACACCCCATCAACGAAACCGGAATGATCAGGGTACGCGCCCGGACCCCCAGCGCCGTCATCGCGGCCTGGGCCACGTCCTCCCAGGAATACACATCGCCATCGGTGATAAAAAACACGTTGCGATCCGGGTCCGGTGTGGCGGCCGCCCGAATCATGGCGTCGACCAGGTCCTTGACGTAAATGAGAGACAGCCTCCGAGGCTGGGCCCCGATTTTAATGGCGAAGCCCCATCGGATGGCTTTTAAATAAGTAAGGAAATTGACCTCCCGTTCGCCATACACCACCGGCGGGCGGAGCACCACCATGGGAAGCTCCGAGGCATACCCCAAAGCGATTTCCTCTCCAACCAGTTTGGATTTACCGTAATAGGTGAGCGGCTGGCAGGGCGTGTTTTCATCGACTTTTTGCTCGGGGGGCGTGGGGCCGACCGCCGCCAGACTGCTGAGATGAACCACCGCTTTCACCTGCTTTCCGTGCTCTACGCAGGTTTGGTAAAAGGGAATGCAGGCCCGGGCATTGTTCTGAAGATACGCTTCGCGGCTTTTGGCGCGGGTGACTCCGGCGCAGTGAAAGATATAATCCACCTCGCTGAGACAGTCGTGGACCGTTTCCGGACGCTGGAGGTCTCCCGTGTGCAGGGCGACGCGGGAGGTGTCGAGCCACTGCAGATTGCTGGTTTGGCGGACCAGGCAATGCACCCGGCATCCGCGCGCGAGCAACGCATCCGCCAGATGACTGCCGATGAACCCGGTGGCTCCGGTCACCAGCACCGTGGATCCGTCAATGGGTGAGGTTTCGTTCATAGAGTCGATGCTGTTCGTAAGGACGCCCCCGGTCCGTTCGATGGGGCGGGTGATCGCCCGGTTGTCTTCCAGAACCCAGGACATGTCCACTCGGGTTTGGAGCGGGGAGACCCAGCCTGTTCTTTCAGGGTTGTCCGGGGTGGTGCGGGAGTGTTCCCGTCACCCGGTTAAGAAGCGGTTTAGTTTGGGATCGTTCACTATCTGGTGCAGCAACTGGGTGAGGCCGTAGTTTAGTATTTTTTCGTTGTCCTGTTTGCTGGGAAGGGTGTCATAAGACTTTTTGATGAAAAACTCATAATCTTTGCCGAAAGTCATACCCTGGTTTTTGGCGGCCACTTTCATTTTAGACCGAAAACGCACCTGGATTTGGCGTTGGCCGTCGGGGCCTTCAGCTTTAGTCCGCCGTAACCGGAGTTCCAGTTTGGTGATGTAGATGGTCACTTCACGGACACTACCGATGCCTTTGCCGTCAGTCTGATAACCCTGCAACTGGAAAGCTTCCTCCACGGTTTGCTGAAAGTGGCTATCCAATTTAACGGAGGGATGATGATCTTGGGTCACCAAGGCCCGGCCCGATTTGATTTTTCGATCGGAATCCTTCCTTAACAGGATATTCCGTCTGCGTTTGTCCACTACGGAAATTTGGAGGTTCTTTCCGGAACCCAGGTCGGATTCATGGATCAGGATTCTCGGGTGCAGATCGAAAAACCCCGTTCTCTGTTGGGTATTGCAGGACCCGACCGTTCCCGCTAAAAGCAGCATAATGGCGATGAAAATAAAGGTTTTGAATTGGCTCATAACACGCGTCCCGGAAGGTATGGATGGACTGTATGTCCTTGGATTTTTTGAATTGACTCTATTCTATCAATGTAACAGTTCATTTTAAGATTGCCAGTGGTTTTAAAGGTTGAGGCTCTATGAGGAGGGAGGAAAAGGCATAAGCCCGCCCACTCGGGAGGGAAAAATAAAAACTTTAAAGCGGGAAATTCAACGGTTTTTCCGATTGACCCGGCTTAGAGAGCCGTTGTGGCGCCCGATAAAAAATTCCATCCGGCCGGATCCTAAGGGGTTACAACGGTTTGGGTTTGGGCAAGAGGGCTTCCTGCGATTGTCGCCGAAACAAATCCCGGCGGCTGACCAGACGGTCGAACAGCAAAAGGCCGTCCAGGTGATCCATTTCATGTTGAACCGCCCGCGCTTCATAGCGTTCCATTTGGAGCTCGAGCGCCCGGCCGAATTCATCCTGCGCCCGCACAGTAATGAATTTGGAGCGGGCCACGTTTCCGGTATAGTCGGGGACCGACCGGCAACCCTCGCGCCCGACGGCCGACCCTTTCCGCCAGCTGATTTCCGGGTTGATCAACACCCGCCTCCCGTGATGTTTGATTTTCGGTTTGCAGGAAACGTCGACGATCACGATCCGTTCCAACCGTCCCACCTGCGGCGCGGCGAGACCGACACTGCCCGGTCCGGCCCGCATCGTTTCTTCCAGATCGCGGATGAAACTCCGGAGCGCCTCATCGAAATGTTCTACAGGTTTGGAAATCTGTTTCAACCGCGGATCGGGATAAACCAATATATCAAGAACAGCCATGCACCTTACCCGATCAGCGTGTCAATAGGTTCCAGTTGGGTTTCCAACCCTTTTTCCCGTGCCAGTTTTTGGAGCGCCTCCTCCAGGACTTGGATCCCCTGTTCCGCGACTCCCTCGATGGTCATGACATAGATGGGATGCTCCTCGGTGCCGCCGACGTCGGACTCCAGATTCAGGATGTTGAATCCTTTCTCCGTCAGTACCCCCGTAGCTTCGGCGACGATGCCGGCACGGTCCGCTCCGTAAACGGTGATGCGCACATCCGGTTCCACATGATGCAGTAACTCGCCTTCGATGGCGTCGACATGGTGGCGCAGGTTAAACGAACGGCAAATCGGCCCGATCAGATGGTCCAGCGCCTGCTCGTCCCCGGCGGACTGCACCATGAGCATCACCGTGAAGTTGCCGCCCAGGCGCACCATGGAGGCTTCCCCCAGGTTGCATTCGCCTTCGTACAAGGCGCGGGTGATTTGAGCCACGATCCCGGGCTGGTCCTTGCCCACCAGGATCAGCATGAACCATTTTTTCATAGGGGTTTCCTTTCAAACGGTCAACGGATCAGAAAAACATGACACCCGTTCAAGGATTTGTCAAGCCGGGATCAAGCGGGAGAAACGGACGCAGGACTCCAGCTGTTGCAGGCGTTCCGGGGTAAAACTCCGGGTGTCCAAAGGGTCGATGAAGGGAAACTCCCCCAGAACCTCCGTCCCGGATAACGCTTCGATCAGCCGGGGCTGGTCCTGTTCGATGGCATCGAGTTCCCCGGATCTGGTCCGGTTAAAGATGATTCCCTTCACCGGAATGCCGTTTTGTTTGAGAGCGTCCAACGTCAGCACCGTATGGTTGAGGGTGCCCAGTGGATAGCGGGTCACCACCACCGCCGGCAAACCCAAGTCGCGCATCAGGTCCACCACCCGGTAGTCGCGGGTGATCGGGACGTGCACGCCGCCGATGCCCTCCACCAGCATCCAATCGTATTTATCCGCCAGGTTCCGGTAGGCCGACACAATCCTTTCCGGTTCGATCGTTCGGTTTTCGATGAGGGCCGCCTGATAGGGCGAGGCGGCGGGTTTGAGGCGAATAGGGCATACCTCGGACAAGTCGTCTTCGATATCGCCGCATTCCATCAGAAACAGGGCGTCAGAGTTGGCGGCGGAACTGCACTCGCGGTCCACACCCGTCTCCAGCGGTTTCATCACCCCGGTCTTCAGGCCCTGGTGCCGGAGCCAGGCTAAAATCGCCGCGGTGACCACGGTTTTGCCGACGCCGGTATCCGTTCCCGTTATGAACAACCCCTGTGCGGGCATTTCTATTTTCCCTTTTTAAAAAAGGCCTATTGTAGGGAAGGGCCAAGGCAGATGCCATCTTTTATTTATGGGGATTCAGACTCCGGGGTCCGCCGGGACTTTGGGAGACTCCGTATTTCTGCTATAATCCATTTGTGTTGACTGTCATTCTTTTGCGAAAGGCCGGACCATGAGTTCGAAACTGGACATCACCTGCCCCTGTTGCGAGGCCAAATTGCGGGTGGATCAGAAAACCGGTGAGGTGCTCTGGAAAGAGGAGAAGAAAAAAGAGTTCTCCTCTCTTTCCGATATGGTCCATGACCTTGCCGAGCATCAGAAAGAGAGCCAGTCCATGTTCCAGAAACAAAAGGAAATGCAAAAAGACAAGTCCCGCCTGCTGACAGAGAAATTCAAGGAAGCGCAGAAGAACATCGACAAATCAGACACCTCCAAACCCCTCCGCGATTTTGATCTGGACTGATTACAGGTTCACCGTCAACCCATCATAAGCCAGCTCCACGTTGTCCGGCAAATCCCGGCTGACCGTTTCGTGATCGAACTTGTGGTTGATGTGGGTGAGGATCGCCCGCTTCGGCCGGAGTTCCGCGATGGCTTCCAGGGCCTGATCCAGGCAGAAATGCGTGGGGTGCGGTTCGAAACCCAGGGCGTTCAGCACGAGGACGTCCAGCCCGGAGAGGATTTCCCTGGCTTTATCCGGCAGGCCGCTGCAGTCGGTGACGTAAGCCGCGTTGTTGATTTTATATCCCAGGATGATCATGTTGCCGTGGATGATGTCCACCGGCTGAACCCGGACGCCTCCCAGTGCAAACGAGTCGCCGTTCAGGGTGATCATGTCGAGTTGGGGCACCCCGCCTCCCTGCGGCTTTTCCCCATCGAAGATATAACTGAAATTCTTCTTGATGGCAGCCAGCGTCAACTCGTTGCCATAACAGGGGATGACGTTTTTATTGAAAAAATTGAAACAGCGCAACTCGTCGATGCCGTGGACGTGGTCGGCGTGATGGTGCGTGTACAACACCCCATCGATCCGGGTGATGTTGTGCCGCAGGCACTGTTGCCTGAGGTCGGTGGAGGTATCGATCAGGAAATTGAATCCGTTGTTCTGCACCAGCACCGAGGCCCGCAGACGCTTGTTGCGCGGATCGTTCGATTGGCAGACGGCGCAGGGACAACATAACGTGGGGATACCGGTGGAGGTTCCGGTTCCCAGAAACAGAATTCGCATGGTTAACTTAATGTTGGATATCGCACGCCACGCCCGCCGCCGGACAGGGATTGGATTCGAACTGGACCGTGGAATGCGTGATGTTAAATTTGTTCTTCAACAGCGTTTCAATTTCTTCCAGGATGGTTTCCATCTGGTTGACTTTCTGGTCGTTCACCAGCGCGTGGGCGCTCAGGGCGTAAATGTTGGAGCAGATGCACCAGACATGCAGTTCATGAATGCCCTTGACCGCGGGGATGGACGTCAATTCTTTTTCCACCTCCTGGATGGAAATGCCCTTGGGCACGCCTTCCAGTAAAATATGAAAAGCGTCGCGGATGATGGCCTGCGCTCCCCAGATCAGCACCAGCGCTACCAGCGCCGCGATGATCGAATCCAGCGCGTACCACTGCGTCCACCACATGGCCACCGCGCCAAGGATCACCGCGACCGAAGCCAGCGAATCGCCGATGACATGATAAAAGACGGCCTTCAGGTTCAGGTCGTGGTTGTGGGTGTTGTGGACCGGATCCTTCAGGAAATACAGGACGCCCAGGTTGGTCGCCAGTCCGACCGTGGCGACGGCGATCACGATCAGGCTGTCCACTTCCAGGGGGTCGGTGAACCGCCGGTAGGCTGCCCACAGAATGCCCAGAGCCATCAACAGCAACAGCACTCCGTTGGCCAGCGCCGCCAGAATCTCGAGCCGGTGATACCCGAAAGTTTTGGTGCGGGTCGAGGGTTGGGCGGCGATGGTGAGGGCCATCAGGCTGAGGCTGAGCGCGAACACGTCGGTCAGCATGTGCGCCGCGTCGCTCAACAGCGCCAGACTATGGGCGATAATGCCGCCAGCCACTTCCACGCACAAAACGAAGAAAATCAACGTCAGGGCGATTCGGAGTCTTTTACGGATGGTGGCGGATTCCATTTTTTTGCAACCTTGGCCGGGACGGGACATCTAAAGGGTTCGAAGTCCCGGTTCCAGTCCTCAATATTATAAAATTACCCTTAATCAGTATTTTATGTGCCGCCCGAGGGGCTGTCAAGAAAGTCCTCGGAGGCTCCCCATTCCGCGCGGCCAAGACCCGGAAAGGCCTGCAGGCCGGTCCCTAAGAGGCTGGTGCGATTTCCTGCAACAAGGGTTTGAACGGGATGGAGGATTTGTGCTAAATTATACCCCTTTCTGAAACGCTTATTAACATAGAGGAGTTGAAAATATGGCGACATTAGTTGCGAAACCTGCCCCCGACTTCAAGGCGCAGGCGGTGATGCCCGACGGAAGCTTCAAGGAAATCCAGCTTTCCGACTACAAAGGAAAAAAATACGTCATTCTGTTCTTTTATCCACTGGACTTTACGTTTGTCTGCCCGACGGAGATCATCGCCTTCAGCAGTCAAATTGAGGATTTTAAAAAACGCAATACGGAAGTGCTCGGGGTTTCCATCGACAGTCATTTTTCCCACCTGGCCTGGCGCAATACGGACCGCAAAAAAGGCGGGCTGGGGCAGATCGATTATCCTTTGGTGGCCGATCTGGATAAAACCATCAGCGCCGATTACGGGGTTCTGGCGGACGGCGGCATCGCGTTCCGCGGACTGTTCCTGATCGACAAGGACGGCATCGTCCAGCACACGCTGGTCAACAACCTGCCGTTGGGCCGCAACATCGATGAAGCCCTCCGCATGGTGGACGCGCTTCAGCACCACGAACAAAACGGGGAAGTTTGCCCGGCCAACTGGAACAAAGGCGAGGATGCCATGAAACCGGGGCCGAAGGAATCCCAGGAGTATTTCAGCAAACACAATTAACCCGCCCGGCTCCTGCCCGGGCGGCGAACCGCCGCAGGTAATTTTAAAATCTTGGCCTACGAAAATAACGTTTCAATCGCGTACTCCGTTCCTGCAAGGTTTGCTCCGGGCCTTGCCCGGCCAGCGTTACGCTGGCCCAGCGTGACGTCCTAAAGAAATAAAAAATCCTCTCCCCTCATGGGGAGAAGACTAAGGTGAGGGGTGGAGTACTCATAACCTCCCCTGTATCCCCTCCTTGGTAAGGAGGGGAATTGGGTTGTTATCTTTCCCTTCCCTATGTTGTTGTTCAATTTGGCAGTTCGCCATCGGGCGAAATTGGGTCCAGCGACACGCTGGTTTTCTTATGATTCTTTTAACCAATGACGACGGATTTTATGCCCGGGGCATCCAGGCCCTGCGGAAAGGCTTGGCGCCTTTGGCTGAGGTTCTGGTGGTGGCGCCTGAAACCGAGCAGAGCGCCGTCGGGCACGCAATCACGTTGTCCAATCCCCTGAAGGTCCGCAAAGTGGAGGAAGCGGGGCAGTTGATCGGCTATGCAGTCAACGGCACGCCCGCCGATTGCGTCAAGATTGCGGTGACCGAACTGCTCGATACGCCTCCCGAACTGGTGATCTCCGGGATCAACCAGGGCGGCAACCTGGCCACCTGCGCCATTTATTCGGGGACGGTATCGGCGGCGACCGAAGCGGCCATTTTGGGCCTGCCCGCTATTGCGGTTTCCCTCAATTCGTGGGAATTTCGGGATTTTTCCGTGGCGGTCGACTATATCAAAAAGCTATACCCCCTGGTAATCGAAAAAGGATTGCCCGAAGGGGTTTCGTTGAATGTCAACGTGCCCGCCGTTTCCCGGGACCGGATCAAAGGGGCGGTGGTGACGCGGCAGGGGAAATCGCGCGTCATTGAAACCTTCGACAAGCGAGTGAACCCGCGCAACGAAACCTATTACTGGCTGGCGGGGGAAATGAAATTCGCCGAGGTGGAAAAAGGCACCGACTGCGAAATGGTGAAAGAGCATTACATCTCCGTGACCCCCATCCATTTCGATCTCACCCATTACCAGGCTCTGGAAACCCTCAAAGAGTGGGACCTCGATTTTTAGCGCAAAAAAAAGCGGATGACCGGAAATTCCGGCGCATCCGCTGAAGGTTTGCGTTTCGGGTTTTAGTGCGTGGCGGCCGCGGCGGCTTCGTCGCGCATCGCCTCTTTGCGGCTGAGCTTGACTTTTCCGTTGCGGTCCACGTCGATCACCTTGACCATGATCTCGTCGCCTTCCTGAATCTCGTCGCGCACTTTCTGGATGCGGCGGTCGCAGATTTGCGAGATATGGACGAGGCCGTCGGTGCCCGGTAAAATTTCGACAAAGGCCCCGAAATCCATGATCTTCTTGACCTTGCCCATATAAGTCTTACCGACTTCCACTTCCTGCACCAGATCCTGAATGATCTTGATCGCGCTCTTTGAAGCCTCCTCGTCGTGCGAGGCGATGTTGACCGTCCCGTCGTCGTTGATGTCGATGCTGACGCCGGTGCGGTCGATGATACCCCGGATCACTTTGCCGCCCGGTCCGATGACGTCGCGAATCTTGTCGACCGGCACTTTGATGGTAGTGATCCGCGGCGCGTACTTGGACATTTCGGGGCGCGAGGTGGCCAGCGTCTTGGCCATTTCATCCAGGATATGCAGGCGGCCTTCCTTGGCCTGCTCCAGCGCAGTTGCCATCAACGCGGGGGTCAATCCCTCAATTTTGATGTCCATCTGCAGGGCGGTGATGCCGTTGCGGGTACCCGCCACTTTGAAGTCCATGTCGCCCAGGTGGTCTTCGGTTCCCAGGATGTCCGACAGGATGGCCACCCGGTCATCCTCCTTGATCAGCCCCATGGCGATGCCCGCGACTGCGGCCTTGATGGGCACTCCGGCGTCCATCAGCGACAGGGAACCGCCGCATACGGAGGCCATGGAGGAGGAGCCGTTGGACTCCAGAATGTCGGAAACGATACGGATGGTATAGGGAAACGTTTCCTTGTCGGGCAGCATCGGGCTGAGGGCGCGTTCGGCCAGCATGCCGTGGCCGATTTCCCTCCGGCCGGGACCCGTCAGGAATTTCACCTCGCCGGTACAAAAGGCCGGGAAGTTGTAATGAAGCATGAAGGTTTTGGTCCCTTTGAACTCCAGGTTGTCCATCCGCTGTTCGTCCGAGCTGGTTCCCAGTGTAGTGGTGACCAGCGCCTGGGTTTCGCCGCGGGTGAAGATAGAGGACCCGTGAACGCGGGGCAGGTAACCGACCTGGCAGGTGATGGGCCGCACCTCGTTGAGGATTCGCCCGTCGATCCGTTTTTTCTCGTCCAGGATCATACTACGCATGGCTTCTTTCTCGACGTCATGAAAAATCCCGTCCAACGTCGCTTGCAGGTCTTCATCGCCATCGGGGTTGAATTGGGCGGTCATGGCCTCCTTGACCTGGGCCGTGGCGTCGCTCCGCTCCTGCTTGCCGGCGATGCGCATGGCATCGGCCAGGCCCGGGCGGACGGCTTTGGTGACCTTGCCGGTCAACTCACTGTCGGTTTCCACAACCTCAACGACCAGTTTTTTCTTACCGATCATCTCGCGGAGTTTGATCTGGCCTTCCACGATTTTTTTGATGTACCCGTGCCCGAACTCCAGTGCGCTCATCATGACTTCTTCGCTGAGCTCGTTGGCGCCGGCTTCGACCATGACGATGGCGTCGGCGGTGCCGGCCATGATCAGGCTGAGGTCGCTGGCCTGGGTCTCTTCATACGTCGGGTTGATGATAAAGGCGCCGTCTTTTCGTCCCACGCGCACCCCGGCAACCGGCTTTTCGAATGGGATATCGGACACCAGCAGTGCCGCGGAAGCGCCGGAGATGGCGTTCACGTCGGGGGAGTTTTCCTGATCGTGGGAAACGACGAAACAAACGATCTGGGTTTCGTTCCGGAATGCCTTGGGAAACATTGGCCGGATAGGCCGGTCGATCAACCGGCAGATCAGGGTTTCCATATCGCCGGGCCGGGTTTCCCGTTTCAGATATCCGCCGGGAATGCGTCCCGCGGCATAGGTTTTTTCACGATAATCTACCGTGAGGGGAAAAAAATCGATCCCTTCTCGTTCACTTTTCGCCATGGTGGCTGAAACCAGCACCATGGTATCGCCATATCGCACGACCACGCAGCCGTTGGCTTGTTTGGCCAACCAGCCCGACTCGAGCGTAAGGGTTTTTCCATCGAGGTCTATCTCTACTTGTTGTTGCATTAAATACTCTCCAATTTTCTTGATCCTATAGGCAGGATTCTAAATTAACGGCGGATGCCCAATTCTTTGATGATGGTCTGATACCGTTGGGCATCTTCTCTTTTGAGATAGTCCAGAAGTTTCCGCCTTCTGTTGACGATCCGAATCAGGCCGTGGCGGGAATGATGGTCCTTGCCGTGGATTTTGAAATGGTCGTTCAAATAGTTCAACCGTTCGGTCAACAGCGCGATCTGGACCTCTGAGGATCCGGTATCTTTTTCATTGGTTTGATACTTGGTGATAATATTTGTTTTACTTTCCTTGGTTAAAGACATGAAAAAAGCCTCCTGTTGGGTACTGGAATGGGAGGCGGGTTGTTGAATGTTTTCGTAGACTCAATTCCCCGAAGGTGCGGAGTAGAGGCCGCTGAGGGAATTATCCCTGCGAAAACATTCCAACCGGAACGGATCTCATTCCTTAAAGATAGATATGATTTCATTTAAACCAACACTCGTTTCAGTTTAAACGCGATTTCACCGGGGTCCAGTTGTTGAAACCCCTCCTCATCCACCACCGGGTCCACAATGGCGACGATGCACCCCTCTTCTCCCGTCACCCGGAGATTCATTCCGGGTTGGAAACGGTCGGGGGTGGCCCGCACCGCGACTTTGGTCAAGGGTATGCCGTGTGTCAGGGAGGGGATGTGGTCCGGGTGGACCTCAATCTCCGGCAGGAAATCCAGGCCAGCCTCCGTCCCCAGCAGTTTTTCAGTCAGCGTTCCGTCGCTTGGGGCATCGCTCAATTCTTCGAGGGTCAGCGACGACTCGATATCGAATTGGCCGACCTGTTCCCGGACCAGCTGGGACATGTGCGCTCCGCAACCCAGGATCTGGCCGATATCGTGGCACAGGGTACGGACATAGGTTCCCGCGGAGCATTTTACCCTGAAGGTGACCTCATTGCCCTCTTTATTGAGGAAATCGATGGCATAAATCCGGAGGGTCACTGGTTTTCTCTCGATAGTAATACCATTTCTCGCCAATTTGTAAAGGGGAACCCCGTCTTTTTTCTTGGCTGAGTACATGGGCGGAATCTGCTGCACCTCGCCTTGGAAATCGGCCAGCACCTCTCGTACTTGCGGTTCGGTGACGGTGGTGGCGTCCCCGGTGGCGGTCACCTGTCCGGTGGCGTCCTGCGTATCGGTGGCGATTCCAAGGGTCATGTTGGCCCGGTAGACCTTGGGGAGGCTGACCAGAAACTGGATCAGGCGGGTGGACCGGTTGAGGCAGATGGGGAGCACGCCCTCGGCTTTCGGGTCCAGCGTGCCGATGTGGCCCGCCTTTTTGATTTTGAGCGCCCGTTTGACGGATTGCACCATAAAAAAAGAGGACGGCCCCACGGGTTTGTACAAATTGACAATATTATTCATGGTGCCAGTCACTGATGATTTTGGTGATTTTTTCGACATGGTCCGAGGTTTCGTCCAGCCGGAAATCCAGCTCCAGGACGAATTTCAAATACAGATTTTTGCCGAGGCAACTCCGAATGTACCCTTTGGCGCTGTTCAGGCCTTCGAGAGAGTCCTCTTTCTCCTGTTCGCTCCCCAGAATACTGACATGCACTTTGGCATGCTTGAGGTTGTCGCTCAGCTCGATGCGGATGACGGTCGCGAACCCGATCCGCGGGTCCCTCAGCCCGTGTTGAATGAGCTTCGAGATTTCCTCGAGGAGCAGTTCCTGGACTCGTTGTGATCGTTTGTATCGAAACATAATATAATTTGTAATTCCTCAATCTGCGTAACGGTTGTGGACATCGACGATTTCCGTTTGGCAGTCGGTCATTTCCGCCAGGTGCATGTGGTCGATGAAGTTCACCACCTGTTTGAGCAGACCGTCCAGATACTGGGCGTCGGCGTTCACTGCGGCGATTCCCAGGTGAATATTCTGCCAGACATCCTGATCGCCGACTTCCGCCACGGAGACGTTGAATTTATTCTTCAGGCGGTCCTTGATGGCGCGGATGACCTTGCGCTTGCCCTTCAGGGAATTGTTCCCGTGCAGAAAAAACCTCAATGAAACATAGCCGATTTTCATATCGGTTCCTCGGGTATCGACATCGATCATCCCGGAGCGACTTCTTCCAGGATAAACGGTTCGACGATGTCGCCCTGCTTCAGATCCTGAAACTTGTCCAACGCCAGGCCGCATTCATATCCCGAAGCAACTTCCTTGACATCGTCCTTGAAGCGCCTCAGGGATTGGATTTTGCCTTCGTAAACCACGACGTTGTCGCGGACCAGCCGGGCCTTGCTGTTGCGTTCGAGGGTTCCGGAAAGGACCTGGCACCCGGCGATGACACCGACTTTGGGAATCGAAAAAATCTCCCGGACCTCGGCCCGTCCCATGATGCGTTCCTTGAAGGTGGGTTCGAGCAGGCCTTCCAGCGCTTTCTTGATGTCATCGATCGCTTCGTAAATGATGCTGTACAGCCGCACGTCCACTTTTTCCTTGGCGGCCATGGCCTCGGCTTTGAACGTGGGACGAACATTGAACCCGATGATCAGCGCGCTCGACGCGCTGGCCAGCAGGATGTCCGATTCGGTGATCCCGCCCACCGCGTCGTGAATGATTTTCACCCGCACCTTCTCGGTCCCCAGTTTTTTGAAGGCCTCCCGGACCGCCTGGATCGACCCTTGGACATCGGCTTTGATGATCAGGTTCAACTCCTGGATTTTTCCCTCGACGATCTGCTGGTGCAAATCATCCATGGTGATGCGGGGTTTCTGCAACAGCACCGACTCGCGTTGCCGTTGAATCTTCAAATTGCTGAGCTGGCGCGCGCGCTTTTCGTCCTTGACCACCATGAAGGTGTCGCCGGGATTCGGAACTTCCGGCAGTCCGATGACCTCGACCGGGGTGCTGAGCGAGGCCTCTTGGATATCATCGCCTTGGTCGTTGACCATAGCGCGCACTTTCCCAAAATAATTGCCCGCGATAAACGGATCGCCGACTTTCAGTTGGCCGTTCTGCACCATCAGGGTGGCGACCGGGCCCCGTCCCTTATCCAGATGCGCTTCAATAATCACTCCGCGCCCGCGGAGTGTGGGATTCGCCTTCAGCTCCATGATTTCCGCCTGCAGGAGGATCAACTCGAGCAGGTGGTCGATGCCTTGTCCCTGAATGGCGGAGACTTCCGTGAAAATGGTTTGTCCACCCCATTCTTCAGGGAGCAGCCCCTGATCCGCCAACTGTTTTTTGACCTCTTCGGGTTTGGCGTCGGGCTTGTCGATTTTATTGATGGCCACCAGCAGGGGAACCCCGCCCGCGTTGGCGTGGTGAATGGCTTCCAGGGTTTGCGGCTTGACGCCGTCATCCGCCGCCACCACCAGGACCACGGTATCGGTCACCTGGGCGCCACGCGCCCGCATGGCGGTAAACGCCTCATGGCCCGGCGTGTCGAGAAAGGTGATGGTCGAACCTTTGATGGTGACTTGGTACGCCCCGATGTGCTGGGTGATGCCCCCCGCCTCGCGGCTGGTGACGTTGGTTTTCCGGATCGCATCCAGCAAGGAGGTTTTGCCGTGGTCGACGTGTCCCATGATGGTCACGATCGGCGGCCGCGAAATACGGTCCTTTTCCAGATCCTCTTGCTGCTCTTCTTCAAAACCCAGGTCCAACTCCGGCGTGATGACCTCCACTTCAAATCCCCGTTGATCGGCGATTTTCGAGGCCACCTCCAGGCTCAGGCTCTGGTTGATGGTCGCCATAGTGCCCAGGGTCATCAAATCCATAATAATGTCGTTGGGTGTGCATTTTAATTTTTCAGCCACATCGCGCAAAGGCATGTTGTCCATCAGTTGGACCACTTCAAAGCTTTCCTCTTCAACCGGGGGTTCGACCGAAGGCGCTTCCTGAGGCTGTTTTTCTTGGAGGGTTTTGGCGGGCGGGGTTTTGGGTTCTTCTTTTTTCTTTTTGGCTGCCGGTTTTTCCTTGGGCGCTTTGGCTGCCTTTTTCTTCCCCGCTTCCTCGGAAATGATGACTACTTTCAGTCCCAGTTTTCTGGAAGCTTTCTGCTTGTCAGTGTCGGCTTCTTCTTTTTTGGCTTCGGTGGCCTTCGGTTTGGGGGCGGCTTTAGTTTTGGCCGCTTTTGGTTTGGTCGAGGTCTTGGCTTGGGCGGCCTTTTTGGCTTCCTCGGCTTGGGCGGCTTTCTTTAGAGCGGCGGCTTTAGCCGCGGTTTTGGCGGTGATGGGCTTGACGACTGTGGACACTTTTTTGGCGGGGGCTTTTTTCTTGGTCTTGGCCGCGGGTTTTTTCTCCGTGAACAGGCCGCGGATATACTCCACCACCTCGCCCTCGATGGAGCTCATATGGTTCTTGACGGGGACGTCCTTCTTTTTGAGCTCGTCGATGATCTTGTCGTTGGGGATATTCAACTCCAACGCCAGTTTATTGATTCTGATTTTTCCCAATGAAAGTTCTCCTAATGCTGTAAGGGAAATGCAAGCCACAGGTTAATTACCCATGGCGATCTTTCTTTTTAAACACTTTCAAATTTTTCCATATGTTGCCGGGCCTGTTCCACCAGACTGTAGGCCATGGCCTCATCGATGCCTTCCAAGGCGATGAGTTCCTCCGCCGGGGTCACCGACAATTCGGCGATAGTTTGGAATCCGTTGTTTTCCAAAAGCTGTACAACGGCCGGGTCGACGTCGGGGAGTTCGCTCAGAGGAAATTCCCGGTCCTCCTCCTCGCCGGCTTCCTCCGCCGGGGCGATTTCTTCTGTCTCGACCGGCTCGTCCTCGCCGGGTTCCGCAATCTCTCCCAATGCCGGAGCGGTATACATCAGGGTATCGTCTTTGGGCTTCTGCGTTTCTTCCGGGATGGCCGGAGCGGCTTCGGCCGCCTGTTGCAGATAATCCTGCGTAAACTTAAAAATCGCCTCGGCCTTTTTGGGACCGATACCGGGCAACTGGGTCAACCCTTCGATTCCACGGTTGATGACTTCGTCGAAGGTGACCACGTTTTTATTGAATAAAAGCGCGACGATTTTTTCGCCAAATCCCTTGGTGTTTTGGATTGTCTCGAGGAAATTCTCGGTGGGTGGTTGCTTGCCTCCCCCCAGCAGAGCCGAGGCTTCCAGTACGCCGCCGGCCTCGGACGCGTTTTTGATATCGATTTTCCACTTTACCAGCTTGGCGGCGAGGCGCACATTCTGGCCTTTTTTGCCGATGGCGAGGGACATCTGGTCGTCGGCCACGATGATGGTCATGTGGTTTTCTTCCCGGTTGGGGATAATCCGCGAAATTTTGGCCGGACTCAACGCGTTGCGGATGAACAGTTCGGGATCCTCCGAGTATTCGACGATGTCGATTTTTTCTCCGCGCAACTCCTGGACGATCGACTGAACGCGCATGCCGCGCATTCCGACGCAGGCGCCGACAGCGTCGATATCCCGGTCGTTGGAACGCACGGCGATTTTGGTGCGTCCGTTGGGTTCGCGCACGATGCCCATGATCTCCACCATGCCTTCGGCGATTTCGGGAACCTCCAGTTCGAACAGCTGTTTGATGAGGCCGACATGGGTCCGTGAAAGGATCACCAGTGCGTTCTTGGTGGTTTTCCGGATGTCCACGACATAGGCGCGGACCCGGTCGCCCCGGTTGAACGCTTCCCGGAATACCTGCTCGCGCCGGGGGAGAATGCCCTCGGCTTTTCCCAACTCGACGATGATGTCTCCGTGCTCGAAGCGCTGGACGATGCCGTTGATCAGTTCGCCTTTTTTCTCCTGGAACTCCTTGTAGATGATTTCAATTTCAGCTTCCCGGACTTTCTGTAAAATCACCTGCTTCGCCAATTGGGCCGCAATGCGGCCGAGGTCTCTCAGCTCATGTTTGACCATGACCATCTCTCCCAACTCGGCGTCGGGGGAAATTTTGACCGCGTCCTTCAGGCTGATTTCGTTCTGCGGGTCCTGAACGGTGGTCACCACCGACTGCTCCGCCCAGATTTCCGCTTCGCCGGTTTCCTCGTTGAATTTGCTGAGCAGGTTTTCCAGGTGCGGGAGTTTTTTGCGCGCGGCGGCTTCCACTGCGGTTTTTACGGCGTCGATCAGGATATTCTTGTCGATGCCTTTTTCGCGGCACAACTGCTCGATGATGTGTGTGACTTCAATGCTCATGATGTTTAAATTTCAATTTCCAGTTTGGCTTTGGCGATCTGGTGCTTCGGAATTTCCACGAGTTGACGTTCGGTTTCCAGAAACAGGACATCCTCGCGGAAATCGCGGATGGTTCCCTTGAAATTCTTCTGCTGGCAGATGGGAGTAAAGGTGGTGACGCAGGCGCGTTTGCCCTGGAACCGGAGAAAATCTTTTTCCTTTTTAAGGGGCCGGTCCAACCCGGGGGAGGAAACTTCCAGGGTATAACTGGAGGGGACGACTTCTTCCACCTCGATCAAATCTTCAATGCGGCGACTGACCTGCGTGCAATCGCCTACCGTGACTCCGCCTTCTTTATCGATGAATATTCTCAGAAACCAGTTTTTACCTTCCTTTTTGTATTCGACGTCGACCAATTCCAGGCGGTTCTCTTGGAGAAGCGGAGTCACCAGAGTTTCGATCGATTCCACAACCGAGCCTTTACCCATTTCGGGGCTCCCATACGCTTGAGAAAGAACAAGAACCAGGATTCAATGTAATGACAATACAGGTCTTAATAATACCGAAGTACGAATATCTATAACATTTTGAAAAATCAGGCTGATACAAAAAAAGCGGGCCAGAGAGCCCGCTTAGCAGCCCTTATGAATTTGAGTGATTTTACATAATCCAGGCGGTCTCTGCAAGCGAAATGTCGCCGGGGGGAGGGGCGATCACAGATTTTGGAGCTTTTCAGGGATAATCTGGAGACCGGCAGGGAAGTCGATAAGCTCGGAATCTCCCGTTTTTCTTGACTTTAGCTCGATTTTTCCGGCATCGAGGTGTTTCGGGCCGATGACGATCTGGAGCGGAATTCCCAGCAGTTCCGCGTCCTTGAATTTGACTCCCAGCCGCTCCGGGCGGTCATCCAGCAGGGTTTCGATGCCCAGGTCCCCGAGGACCCGGTAGGCTTCCTCGCTGGCCTGGCGCTGGCGGTCTTCGTCAAACTTAACGGGAATCACCACCACCTGAAAGGGAGCGAGCGGCACCGGCCAGACGATCCCTTTGTCGTCATGATTCTGTTCGATGGCGGCGGCGGCGGTACGGCCCACGCCGATGCCGTAGCATCCCATGATCATCGGGTTCTGCCGGCCCTGGTCGTCCAGGTAATGCGCTTTCATGATGGAGCTGTATTTGGTGCCGAGGATGAAGATGTGCCCCACCTCAATGCCGCGTTTCACCTGGTAGCGGCCGCCTTCACATTTTGGACAGGGATCGCCTTCCCGCACTTCATGGAGGTCGCCCACCTGCGCGACATTTAAATCGCGTTCGAACTGCACGCCGGTGTAATGCGCATCCGGACTGTTGGCGCCGGTGACGAAGTTGTGCATGACCGTCACTTCGTGATCGGCGTACACCTTCATATCCAATTCCACGGGTCCGATGAACCCGCATGGGACGCCGGTTTTGGAGGCGATCAGCGATTCGGGAGCGGGGTTGAGCCAGTCGCACCCGATCAGGTTTTTGAGTTTGACGGTGTTGAGTTGGCGGTCTCCCCGCACCAGTCCCGCCACCAGTCCGTTTTCATTTTCGAGGACGATGGTTTTGACGATTTGTTGTGGCGACACTTTGAGAAATTGCGTCACGTCCTCCACCGATTTTTTTCCGGGCGTCGGGATCTTTTTCAATGCGTCGAGTTTCTTGGGCGGGGCGACCGGGCCGGGTGTTCGGGAGGGGGCTTTTTCAATGTTGGAGGCGTAGTCGCAGGTGTCGCAGAAGGCGACGGCGTCTTCTCCGGAATCGGCCAGTACCATGAACTCGTGCGAGAAACCGCCGCCGATGGTGCCGCTGTCCGCCTCCACTATTTTGAATTCCAACCCGCACCGGCGGAAGGTGTTGGAGTAGGCCTGCTTCATCTGTTCGTACATCTCCTGAACGCTGGCTTCGTCGGCGTGAAAGCTGTAGGCGTCTTTCATCGTGAATTCGCGTCCGCGCATGACGCCGAAACGAGGCCGCACTTCGTCCCGGAACTTGGTCTGAATCTGGTACAGGAGCAAGGGCAGCTGGCGGTAGGATTTTACCTCGCCGCGGATGATGTCGGTGATGACTTCTTCATGCGTGGGTCCATAGCAGAATTCGCGGTCGTGCCGGTCCTTCAGCCGCAGGAGTTCTTTGCCGTACAGTTCCCAGCGTCCGCTTTCCTGCCACAGCTCCGCGGGCTGAATGCTGGGCAGGAACATTTCCTGCCCGCCGATGCGGTTCATCTCCTCGCGAATGATCTGTTCCACTTTTTTCAGAACGCGCAGTCCCAGAGGCAGGATGGAATAAATGCCCGCGGCCAACTGCCGGATCATCCCGGCGCGCACCATCAACTGGTGGCTGATGACTTCGGCGTCGGCCGGCGATTGTTTGAGGGTGGGTATGAACATTTTCGAATAATACATGGATGACTTTCAGGTTGAACGGATGAACCGAAGGGGGATTATGCAGAAAACTGTCCGATAAATCAATGCGTGGATATTTCCGGGGAGTGTCTCAGTTTGAAATCGAATGTCTCCGAACGGCCAAAAGCGGACATTCGGCTAAGGAAAGTTTAACAGAAAGTATCTCTTGGCTTTTTAACCGGATGGGTCCACTTTTAGCTGACGCCAAACAGTATTCGTATCAACAATTAGGTTCCGCAGAACGTCTTATAGGGTATGTCCGTTACTGGTGCCGGCGCGGCATAGGCTTCGTTTCCGGCGACCTCGTCGAATGGATGGCTCAAAACGGCTAGCAATTCCGAGAATGGCATCATGTCTTCCTGATCGACTGCGGCGGCAAGGGCTTCTTCGACCTTATGGTTCCGTGGGATATAGATCGGATTTACCCGGTCCATGACCTGCGCGCTCGTCTCCGCTGCAACTCCATCCTGTTCCAGGCGCTTCCGCCAACGTCGCGCCCAGACGTCGAAGGCACCAGACTGTTCGAACAGGTGTCGTACCGCGTCGCTATTACCGCGCAAGGCTTGGGCGAGACGGCGGAAGACGAGGGTGAAATCCGCATGTCCGTCTTTCATCACCCATAGCAGATCGTTGATCAGTTCCAGATCGTGAGGATCTTCCGTCGACAAACCGATCTTGGACCGCATTCTGGCCAGCCAGTGAGTCTCATAGAGGGGCTGAATATGGTGGATCGTGTCGGTCAGCAATTCGATGGCCCGGTCTTTGTCCGGATCGACAAGCGGGATCAGCGTTTCCGCTAATCGGGTAAGGTTCCAGGACAGGATCGCGGGCTGGTTAGCATAGGCATAGCGGCCCTGGGTGTCGATTGAGCTGAACACCGTGCCCGGCGCATAGGTGTCCATAAAGGCGCAGGGCCCGTAATCGAGGGTCTCGCCGGAGATCGTCATATTGTCGGTGTTCATCACCCCGTGGATGAAACCGATATTCATCCAGCCCGCCACCAGGGCAGCCTGGGCATCGGTGACAGCCGCGAAGAATGCCAGATATGGGTTTTCCGCATCAGCTGTGTCGGGATAGTGCCGCGCAATGGCATAATCGGTGAGTTCACGAACTTTGTCGAAGCCACCGTGCGCTGCGAAAAACTGGAAGGTACCGACGCGGATGTGGCTAGCCGCAATACGGGTGAGAACAGCACCGGGCAGAGGGATTTCCCGATAAACGTCCTCCCCGGTGGTAACGGCCGCCAGGGCTCGTGTCGTCGGGATGCCGAGCGCATGCATGCTCTCCCCGATTAGGTATTCGCGCAACACCGGGCCAAGAGGCACCTTGCCATCTCCGCCGCGAGAGAACGGGGTGGGGCCCGATCCTTTCAGCTGGATATCGCGGCGTCGTTGTCGGGTGTCGATCACCTCGCCGAGGAGAAGCGCGCGTCCATCCCCCAGTTGCGGTGCGTACCCGCCAAACTGGTGCCCGGCATAAGCCTGGGCTAGGGGTTCTGCCCCCTCAGGTGTTACATTACCGGAGAAAATCGCCAAGCCTGCTTCCGAATCGAGCGCGACCGGATCAAGGCCAAGCTCCTCGGCCAGTGCATGGTTGAGTTGCAACAGTTTCGGGGCGACCGCAGGGGCTGCCTGGCAGTGCACGAAAAAGCCTTCAAAGGTGCGGGCGAAGCTGTTATCGAAGTTGAAGTGCGGGCGCATAGGGTCGAGGGCGTCCATCGTTTCAGATGA
This sequence comes from Nitrospina sp., assembly GCA_004357365.1. GTDB lineage: Bacteria > Nitrospinota > Nitrospinia > Nitrospinales > Nitrospinaceae > SZUA-226. The sequence continues at coordinate 3,164 of SMVT01000055.1, read as the reverse complement.
CTTTACCACCTTTATTCTCCCAGTTTTGCCTACAATTTAATACTAAACTTAAAATGTACATGACTAAAACCTATTTATTCTATTAACTTTTTGCGTCACTCCCATTCAATAGAAATGTACTTGTGAGTCATTGATCTAATTATACTTTAAAAAAGTGTGTAGAGTCCGTAGGCTCTACTGCTTGAACAAGCTATAATTTTATTGAAAATTAATTCAGACCCGGGAGAGGACAAACCCAAACCAAAAGTGCGAAACTTTATTGACACTATCGTAAATTATATAGCTTTGGTTAATTTGAAATTGAAAAATACACTTCGAAGTACATTGTAGGTCTTCAAACGAATCAAGACCAATGTTGGAAATTGGCTAGAGATATATTAGTAAAAGAAGCCTGCTTTATATTTTCTTAGTAAGCCAATTATTTTGCTCCCCATAAGAATGTCCGCTTTGGGTCGATTCCAGCCATTCAGATTTCTAACGGAGACACTACAAAATTTCCGAGGGATGTTCCTGGGCGGTGAACAGTTCGTTGGCCAGTTCGATGTCTTTAGGAAAATGGATTTCCAGCCAGCCTTTGTGGATTTCCAGGTAATGGACGGTGAAACCGCGGTCGATCATCTCCTGAATGAGGTCGGTCAGGCGGAACTGGGAAATGTCCTCCGCTTCCTGGATTTTGCCCTCCAGATTTTTCAATGCGTCGTGATAGGTCTGGAGGAACTGCTCCGCGCCGGTTTTCGAAAATTTGGCGAGGCCGATGAACTCGTGGGTGGCTGACGCCGGATCGATTTTTTTACCGATTTTGGCGAGGGTGTTCTGGTGATCGAATTTGATGTTGCGGCGCTTCCGATTGGGCCGGTTGTGGCTGATGACGTAATCGGTCACCTTGCCCTCCACCGCTTCCAGATACTGAATGGAATTGTCCAGCACCAGCACGATGTCCTCCTTGCACGCGAGCAGTTGGGCGATGACCTGGTTTTCGAGCAGGATGTCCGAGTACAGCATCAGAAACCCGTTGTGCATTTTTTCCTGGGCGGCGAGGATGCTGTCCAGCTCGGTGCCCTTGATGTAATCCGGATAATGGATGAAGGCCACCCCTTCGCCTTTCATTTGGTCGCCGGCGTAACCGGTGACCACGGTGATATCGGTCAGATGATTCTGGCTGAGGGTTTGGACCTGCCGCGCCAAGAGTGTTTTGCCGGCAATGTCGGCCATGGATTTGGGGGTTTTCTTGAGCACGGGTTCGATGGCCGGCGCTTCCCCGGCGGCGGGGATGATCACCGGAATATTGGTGTTGATCGCATCCTGCCGGTCTTTTTCCTTGACGTCCAGAAAGCCGACCGCATCGAATATTTCACGCACCGGGGCGCACAGGGGATCGGCCTCAAGCGAGCGTTGGTTCGACAGAATGGATTTGGCGGTGTCGCGCATCGCCTTGTAGGCCGCCCGCAACAGATGGTTGGCGTAGATGACGATCTGGAATCCCGCCGCCTGCAGTTCTTCCTCAAGGATAGTGTGGTAGGTGGTCGGCACGCACACGAGCGGTTTGTCCATCTCCAGTTCTTTGAGGAGGGAACGGTATTTCCCGGCGAACTCCAGGATTTCGTCCGGCTGTTTGGATTTCGAGTGGATCATGATGCCGTCCACTCCCGCCTGCAGGTAGGTGCGGGCGCGGTCGAGCGCGTCCGCCATTCCGGTGCCGGCGATCAGGCTTTCGATACGGGCGATGATCATGAAATCGCCGGTCGCCTGCACTTTTTTCCCGCGCCTGATTTTCTGCGCGAACACGTCGGGTTCCTGCAGAACCTGGCGGGTGCCGGTTTCCAGGCTGTTGCGTTTGGGGAACACTTTATCTTCGATGATGACCGCCGAGATGCCGGCGCGTTCCATCTTGGACACCATGTATTCGAAGGTGCTGGGGTCGCCGCCGGTATCGCCGTCGACGATCATGGGTTTTTGCGTGACGGTCAGGATTTCCTGAATGGTGTGCAGGCGGGAATCGAAGCTGACCACTTCAATATCCGGATGGCCCTTGGAAGCGGAGTCGGTCAGACTGCTCTCCCAGATCGCGTCGAACTCGCGGGTGACCGCCTGGTCGCCGGATTGGCCTTCAATGCAGAGGGTGTCGGCGACGATGCCGCTGAGGCCGTTGTGGGCTTCCAGGACGCGCACCAGTGAGCCCTTCGCCAGCAGGGCTTTGAGCCGGCCGCGGCGCTCTTCCGGTAAATTCTGGCGGAGCAGGGTCATGACTGAAAGCCGGTGAGTTCGGGGTTTTCGAGGCGTTCCCGAATCCAGGAGGCGACATAGATATCCTCCAGGTCGAACCGGCGGAGAATGTCCAGAATCACTTCGATCTGGCGCGGGATGGGCAGGCGGGTGTCGATCAGGATCAAATCCTCGCCGCGGACTTTGCAGTAACCGCTTTGCGCCGGGATGTCCTGATCGGCCAGGTTGGCAAACAGGATTTCGATCGAGAGTTTGCGGGCGGTATCCTTGAGGTCTTCCAGGCGGGACAACGCCCATGAGTCGGTGTTCGGGTGGGGCATGGGGAACCCTCCTTCAGGAGGATGTTAATTGATGACCCGCATGATGTCATTATAAATTGCGAAGACCATCAGCGAAATCAACATGAACAAACCGACCTGTGAGGCGCGCTCGCGGTTGCGTTCGCTGACCGGTTTGCCTTTGATGATTTCGATCAGAAAGAAAAAGATGTGGCCGCCGTCCAGTATGGGAATCGGCAGGAGGTTCAACAGCCCGAGGTTGATGCTGAGCAGGGCGGTCAGCCGGACCAGTTCGCTGAATCCCTGCTCCGCCTGTTGCCCGTAGACCTGGAAGATCAGGATGGGGCCGCCGATGTTGTCGGCCGAAATGGATCCGAAAATCAGTTTTTTGATGCTGACGGCGATCAGGTAAGTCAGCCGCCAGGTTTCCTGAAACGCGCGTTGGACAGCGCCCGGAGGCGAGTATTGTTCCAGGACCATGTCGCCCCGGATCTGGATTCCCAACAGGCCGATCTGGATTTCTTTGCCTTCCGAGTTGGTGATGGTCTTGGGTGCGGGAGTCAGTTTCAAGTCCTGTTCATAACCGTTGCGTAAAATGTGGAAGGTTAACTCCTGTCCGGGTTTGTCGATGGCGGCGGGTTTCAAATCCTGCCATCCCCTCAT
>SMVT01000054.1 GCA_004357365.1 Nitrospina sp. | reverse complement strand
CACCACCCGCACAAAAAGGGCAATGGCTGTGGTCTGGGTCATGGCAAACCGCCTCCGGGTAGAAACAGTTAATAAATATTTTTTAGCGGATTTAATAAGACCGGTTGCCGATAATATGGCCCTATTGTAACTCATAGCCCCTGTTCCGCTGGTCTGATTCAGTTGGATTTCCTTGTTGTGTGTCTGCAAGACTTCACGCGGCAACTATTCTATTTTCCGAATTGACGGCTCCCGGGTCCCCCTTTACCATTAAAGGATAAGATATTATTTCATTTCTGAAGGAGGGCTTATGAAACGCCTGGTGTTTTTAATGGTGGCGGCGGTGGTGATGGTTTCCGGTTGTGGTTCCACCCCCGAAAAAAAGATCAATGTCCAGTTGATGAAAAACGATCCGCCGATGGGCTGTCTGATGGTCGGGGATATTCAGTCCAAGGGGGACGACATGAACGAGGCCAAGGCCCATCTCCGGCAACAGGCGGCGGATAAGGGCGGCAACTATGTGCGCCTGGACGCCCTCAGTATGGCCGGTGGAGATGCCATCGCGGCCGGCGCGGCTTTCCATTGCCCGCAACCCGGATCTCCGGAGAAATCCGAAAGTAAGCCAGAATGAATTTTCGGGTCCTCTGAGTTTTTAGGATGGGGTTATAGGACCTGAAGCCGATAAGGATATGCCCATCTGACGTTGAAGCGTATGAGAGGAGGCGCGGTGGCTTTTCGTTTTATTATTCGGTGCGTCCACTTTTAAAACAAGCAACCCGAAATTGAAAATGCCCACATCCCATCCGGAGGAGACACCGAAACTGAATTTCCATCTCGAGGCGCTGAGCCGGTCCTTCTTGTTTCCGATACTTTTTTACACGATATTTTTTGTCCTGTTTTTTTCGCCCGTCCTGTTCAGTGGGCAATTATTGGCGCCTTTCGATGGTATCCTGGAAAGTGTTTCCTCCTTTTTTGTCCACAAAAGTTTGTGGACACCATTTTTGTTTTCTGGTTATCCGGCCGCCGCAGACCCTAACTTTAAGACATGGTACCCTTTTGTTTTAATTTTTAGTTATTTCTATCAGAGTTGGAATACTTATATTATTTTAGGTTATGTCTTCGCGGGAAGCTTTACCTATGGATATGTTTTCCACCTGACCCGATCCCGGTTTGCAGCTCTGATGAGTGGCCTCGTCTTTGGTCTAAGCGGGTTTATGATGGCTCATTTGGGGCATCCTACCCTGATCCATGAGGCGGCCTGGCTCCCCCTGATCGTGTGGTCGCTGGACAAGCTCCGCGAGAAGTTTTCGGGGTTTTGGTTCGGCGCGGGATGCCTGGCGTATTGCTTTTGTCTGCTGGCCGGCCACACTCAGGTTTTTACCTTTGCGGTCGGACTGGGATTCGTTTATGCCTTGATGGCGGGGTGGTCTTCCTCCCGGAGATGGAGCTACTACGGTCAGTTTGCGGGGATGGTCCTTCTCGGTTTGGGATTGTCCGGGGTGCAATTGCTACCCACCTTGGAGTTGGTCGGCTTGGGGGAGCGGTCCTCGCTCTCGTATACGGAATTTATCTCCTATTCCCTGCCGCTCTATCAGATTCCCATACTCTTCTTTCCTTTTGTGTATGGCGGATTTCCCCGGTCCTTGTACAGCGCGCATTATTATGGCGATTGGAATTTATGGGAGTTGACCGGTTACGTCGGTTATTTGCCCTGGATGCTGGCCGCGATCGGCATCGCCGTTTGGCAGAACCGGCTTCATGTCCGGATTTGGGTCACGGTGGCGGTGCTGGCCTTTTTACTGGCTTTGGGAGATGGGACCCCGTTGATCAAGCTGATGTATGTGTTGCCGGGATACAGCATGTTCCGGGCGCACGCACGGCATTTCGTGGAGTTGGCCCTGGCGCTGTCGGTTTTAACCGGGTTGGGGATCGCCGCCGTCCAGAAACACGGACCTCAGCTCCGCCTCGCTTGGAAACTGGTGCTGGGAGGCGCGGGCGTCCTGATGGCGTGTCTGGCCAGTTTTTATTTTTTGTTCGACCGGCTTCAGCAGGACGCTTTAAAAAAAATGGTGGTTTCCCTGGATTTGCTTCCCTGGAATAACCCGGCGGTGGGAATCCCGCTGGCGGTGTTTTTGGTTTCCAGCGCGGCGCTTCTGGTTTGGAACCGGGTGGCGCCTTCCCGAACGACCCACACCTTTTTGATGCTGGTTTTGATCGCGGATATGGGGAGTTGCGTCTGGTTTTTGGACTGGCGGTACTATTCGCCTCATGCGTCTGTTTTGCAATCTCCCCTGCATGTGGAGAAGTATAAAGAGTTGTTGCAGGAGAAGCACCAGAGGATGATTCCCATTCAGGGGGCGATGGCCAGTGAGGGAGAAATTCCTGTCAACCTTTCCTGGTTGTGGGGTATTCCCAGCGCCAGCGGGTACAACCAACTGAGTCTGGCCCGGTACCGGAAGTTGATGTCGATGGACTTCAGGGGGTATGTCAGCGGGCAATGGGCCGTGCCTTCCAACCGGAGTATGGATATTATGGCGGTGCGTTATATTTTCCTCCCCACGCAGGCGAAATTCACCGAGCAGATCGATGGCGTGGTTTGGAACTTCCTTGATCTCGGGGCGTATTTTGGAAACGATTGCGGAATCTCCATGACCCGCACTCTGCATCTGGATCTTCCGCAGAGCTTTCAGACGACGGGTCTGGGGGTGGTCAGCTATCTCGCCTGTTCGGTGGCGGTGCCCGATCAATCGGAGGTGTTGCGGATCCAATTGACTGATGACGATGGAACCGTGCAGGAAACCCATCTTCTGGCCGGGCGGGACACCTCGGAATGGGCCTATGATTGTGCGGACGTTCAGCCCCAAGTGAAGCATCGCAAGGCCAAAGTATTTGAAGTCCTTTCCGAAATAAACCGGACCCCTCCCTGTCGGGCAAATAAATATGTTTCGGTTCTTCCGGTTCAAAAGGAGATTGCCGCGAAAAGGCTGACCCTGAAGTGGTTGGGTAAACAAGGGGCGCTGAAAATTGACAAGTTGTCTCTCCTCAACAAACATACCGGGCAATCCCGCCCGATACTCCATATGGCGGACAATGTCCGTTTTCGCCGGGTGGAACACTACGGGACCACTGAAGTCCTGGAAAACCTTCGGGCGTTTCCGCGGGCCTGGTTGGTTTCCCAGGTCCAGACCGCTCCTGCCGAAACCATCCTTCAGGCCATCCGGACCTCCCGGTTGCCCGATGGCAGCGTGTTTGAGCCAGAGCGCATGGCTTTGGTTGAGGTTCCCTTCGAGGATTCACTGGGTGCGCCTGACCCCCAGGCCCGGGTTGAAATAGTGGCATTGAACGATACGGTGGTTGAACTTGAAACCACTTCGGCCTCGCCGGCTTTTCTGGTGTTGAGCGACGTTTATTATCCCGGATGGCGGGTGAGTATCGATGGCCGTCCCGCCCGTCTTTATCAAACCGATTACGTTCTGCGGGGTGTCACGATTCCCGCCGGACGCCATACCGTGGTCTTCGAATTCAAACCTTCCGTGGTGCTTTATGGGGCGGGTCTGAGTGGGGTTTCCCTGTTGATTTTGGGAGGAATAGCCTGGCGGACCCGCACAGCAAGAAACTCCCGACCGGCCTGATTTTATTCGATATTCCTGCCGATATTTTTATTCCCCTTTAAAAATGGAATCACCGAGCGGAAATCATTGACGGCATGTTGGACATTGGTTAGAATGTGCCCATCCAATTTGACTGAACGGTTCAATCGTGCCCGAAAACCCTGTTCCTCAGGCGGCTCGGGCGATTGCGGGGGATTATGGGCCAGTTACGGCAAAAGCTCCATTGGGGGGTGTACCAGGTGGGACGATTGTTTTTCCCGGTAGTGGAGCCGCTGTTTATTCTGCGGGAAAACCTGCGCACATCCGTTCGCCGGCATTTCGATCAGGCCATTCAACACATTGAAAATAAAAATTTTACGGTGGCCCAGCTGAATTTGAATAGGGTGCTGAGCCTGCATCCCAACCACTTTTTGGCCCATGTCTACCGCGGCCGCATCTTTCTCCGGCAAAAACAGTATCGGATGGCTTCCGCAGACCTGATCCAGGCCAACCGGATCAGCCCGTTCCGCTTTACCCATTACCGTCTTTACCGGGAGTATCTGGAGGCCATCGGTGAAGGCGCCGGGGCGGGCGGGGGATCATTCCCGGCGCATGGAATGGGCCGGCTCAAGGGATCCCATCCGTCTCCGGATATGAAGGGATACGAGAGCCTGGAAGCTCCGGATCGTGCTTCAGCCTTTGAAGATTTCATCGATATGGAAGAAGACCCGTTGATGGTGGTTCAGGATTTGGATTTGACTTTCACCGAGCGGGAAAAATTCGGCAATATGGGTCCGATCACCGCCCAGGAATTTGAAAACGCCGACTGGGACCAGGGGCTTAAAAAACTCACCTCATAACCTTCATTTGAATGTTTTCCCGGATTTTATAAGTTTCTCGATTTCCTCCTTGGGAACAGGCCGGCTGAACAGGTAACCCTGCGCTTCATCACAATTCAATTCCTTCAAAAATTGTTTTTGCTCTTCGGTCTCCACGCCTTCGGCGATGGTTTTCATATTCAGGCTTTGCGCGAGGGTGACGATGGCTTTGGTGATGGCGGAGTTGGTCTGCAGGTTGAAATCCTTGATGAAGGTCCGGTCGATCTTCAGGTAATCCAGCGGAAGGTTTTTCAAATAATTGAGTGAAGAAAAACCGGTCCCGAAATCGTCGAGCGAAATTTTGATTCCCAATTCGCTGAGTTTCTTAAGAATGGAAACCGCCAGCGTGGTGTCCTGCATTAAAACCGTTTCGGTGATTTCCAGTTCCAGTTGGTGCGGCGGGGTTCCCGTTTGATCCAGAACCTTGCTGATCTCGGACACCAGATTGGGATGCGTAAACTGAATGACGGACAGGTTGACCGAGATGGGCAACGGCGGCAACCCGGCTTCCCGCCAGATCTGGGCCTGCCGGCAGGCGGTGTGCAGAACCCAATGTCCCAGTGGAATAATGATGCGGGTTTCCTCCGCCACGGGGATGAACTGATTGGGCATGACCATTCCCAACTCCGGACTGTCCCAGCGCAGAAGAGCCTCCATGCCCGCGATCTGGCCGGACTTTAGATTGATTTTCGGCTGGTAAAACAACACGAACTCCTCGCGGTCCAGCGCCTTTCTCAGGTTTTTCTCCACCGCCAGCCGTTCCATCGCCTTGAAGTTCATCGCCGGGGTGTACAATTGGAACGTGTTG